>NZ_JAOQKC010000025.1:0-50914 GCF_025567165.1 Laedolimicola ammoniilytica | reverse complement strand
ATGGAGTATTGAAACAATATCCTGCACAAGTTCTTCTTGTGGTGATAATGCTTCATTATTTACCACCACAATGGTTGTGTTAAACTTCATACAGAATTTTTCAAACCAATCATAACCAAACCTAATAAATCTATCTTTATGGGTTACGATTATAGTTTTGATTTTTTGCTCCATTACTTCATCTAATAACTCATTCCACTTTTTACGATTGTAATTCAGTCCACTCCCATAATCTTCCATACATTGGTCTACAATGATTCCTCTGGCATTACAAAACTGTCTTAAAAATGCGACCTGGTTTTGTAAATCATCTTTTTGGTTTCTCGTAGACACTCTCGCATAAATAACTACTTGGCGTTGGTCATTTTCGGTATTTATGCCTTTAAATTGAAGATACTGGTCGTAAGTGTAATAACGCCTATCCGTTGGAGTTCGATTTGCTTTTAGAGTTCCTTCCCTATCCCAGCGTTGCAATGTCTTAACAGACACGCCTAACAATTCAGCAAAATCTTTTGGCTTGTAATTTGTGATATTTGGTGTGTTCATAATAGCTTACTCCTTTGAGTATATTTAAACACATTCAATCACATTTGTCAATTGCTTTAATTTCTTAACATTTTCTCCTGAAATAAAAAAATGACTACCGACAGGGTAGTCAACCAGTTTGGCGGTTGGTAGAAACGTCTGCCCGTTTTGCAGACTTATACCCAATTTATTATACCTGAAAAGGGGCAGAGTTTCAATACCGGGTTTTGCTTATATAGAGAATCTGTTTCCGGCAGGGTATAACCGCAGTGCTCCCTTCATAAGATGTAAAAAACGTTCTTATGGGGGAAAACCTTGAAGGATTATATCGAAGAACGAGCGGTAAATATAGCGAATTATATCATTGAAAACAATGCGACAGTGCGGCAGACAGCGAAGAAATTTGGAATCAGTAAGAGTACGGTACATAAGGATGTAGCAGACCGCCTTCTGCATATCAATCCGGGCCTTGCAAGACAGGCCCGGAAGGTGCTTGATGTGAACAAATCCGAACGACATATCCGGGGCGGCCTGGCGACCAGAGAAAAATATCTGCATCAGCATGGCAGATAGAAAAATCTGTGTTTTGCAGAATACAGGAGAAGCCCCATCATTGCCGATACGGATGGAAGAGTCTGGGCCAGGTGATGCGGTGGATTTAAGTGAAAAATGAGATGGAAAATGGCACACGGGGACGTGTGCCATTTGGTTGTTTATTAGGTGTATAAATTATTTTTCAAAACCGGTATCTTTGCAAAACTGCTCAATACTATCTGCATTTTTGGCTGCTTTCAGCCAGGTTTTGAGTTCTTTTTCATCAGTAGTGGATTGGATACGGTTACTTACCTGCTGTGGAATGGTACCAAGCTCAGACAGACACAGCAGAACAGCATCTACAAGTCCTTTTGTAATACCCTGAGTAATACCCTGAGTAATACCTTGGGTAATGCCGTGTGTTACTCCAGCATTCCATCCATCATCATATAACATCTGTCCCAAATCAGTCATTTTGATTACCTCCCATTAATCTCTCTACTTTGTCAATGTGTCGGCCCCCGTGTGGGGCCGTGAGTTCACATCCGATACCGGTTCACACACCCCAAAATCTCCTGCCCCCGGGGTCGTGCCAACGAGGCCCTCACATCCGCCCCGACAAACAGGCTTTCCAGTCCCTTGCTGTCGATCTGCGCTTCGATAAGCTTCGCCAGCTCTTCCATACTCTTATGTCCGTCCATAACGGACACCTCCAAATACTTCAGAATATAGGCCAGCGCCATGGTCTGCTCGCTGTCGCGGAGCTGTTCCAGGTAGCGGAGTTCTACGGTGTCGTAATTCAGGGAGAGTTCGCTGGTGCCTGAGGCTTTCAGTTTCAGGCGGTCGTCTTTTTTGAGGGCTGCGTTTGGGCGCGGGCAGCGCCTGGAATGGACGGTGGGGAAGGCGGACTGGGCAGCAGAGAAGACCGGGAAGTCTGCGGCAGCTGCCTTGGCTTTCTCTGTGATGTCCAGGGGAACGTATTCCTTCATCTGGATGATGTGGTCGGCCACGTAGAAATACGAACCGGAGCTTCCGGCTACAATGATGGAGGAAACTTCCAGATCTTCATAGAGACTCCGTACCCGCTCGATAAAGGGGATAATCGGCTCTTCTTCCGGAGAAACCACCTGCTGCATCAGCCGGTCGCGAATCATAAAATTGGTGGCAGAGGTATCTTCGTCGATTAACAGCAACCGGCTTCCACTTTCGACGCCTTCCATCAGATTGGCGGCCTGAGAAGT
Organism: Laedolimicola ammoniilytica; assembly: GCF_025567165.1. NCBI lineage: Bacteria > Bacillati > Bacillota > Clostridia > Lachnospirales > Lachnospiraceae > Laedolimicola > Laedolimicola ammoniilytica. The sequence goes on along the minus strand of NZ_JAOQKC010000025.1, from coordinate 48,614 downwards.
GCTTCCGCTGGCGTCTTCGGTAGAAAAGTGAACGGTGTCTTTTCTTCCCGGAAGCTGCCGGATAAACGGCGAGATATCCACATCTGTGACGCTGCGGCCGTCCTCGGAGCGCAGCTTCCAGGCACTTTCATCAGTAATGACAAGCTCCCGTCCGTCCCCTGCAATGTGGTTGTAGACGCCATTTTGCAGGGCCTGCAGCACCGTGGACTTGCCGTGATAGCCGCCGCCCACAAAGAGGGTAACGCCTTTTGGAATGCCCATACCGCTGACCGCTCCGCGGTGAGGCAGCGTAAGCGCCACTTCCATGGAAGCCGGAGAGCGAAACGGAACCGCCTGCTCCATAGGCTTATCAGAAACGCCGCTCTGACGGGGCAGGATGGAGCCGTTGGCCAGAAAAGCGCAGAGTCCCAGTTCAGGAAGCTTTGCGCGGATATACTGTTGATCCTCGCAGAGCTCAATAGCAGTTTTCAGCCGTTCCTGACTAATTTTCCGAAAATAGAGACTATTCAGTACGCAGCCCGGCAGAATGTCAAAGAGCATCTTTTCCAGTCCCCGTGCGTCGATAGTCCGTCCGTGCGCCGGAAAACCGGCCTCGAAGCGAAGCGTCACTTCCCCTTTATTTACCCGGCAGGCGGTACGCTCCAGCACCTCCTGGCCGCAGCGTGAGACGGCGAGGAGACCGCTTTTTCCAGAGCCGCCCGCCTGCTTGCTGCCCCGGGCGATCTGCGCGCCGAAGAGCCGGGTCAGGTGATCCTGCAGGGTGACGCGTTTCGGCAGCGTGTCATAATATTCTGCCGGAAATGCGGCTCTTTTCGCGGGCACAATCACAGACAGCCGGGAGGGCGCTGCGAAGGGATCCCCCTGTACGTGGTCAATAGACAGCGTATAATTCCCGAAATCATACTGTCCTTTCAAATCTTTATAAGCCGGATAGCTCCGGTGATCGATGGAGCGGAGTCTGCTCCGCAAATCCTCTGATGATTTCATAAAAAACTCCTTTGCAGAAAGATATGATTTAGAAAATTATAACAAAAAATTGATATTAAATAAAGCATTCTCGGGGGACTTATGATACAATCAAAAATAACAGTTGACAAAGTCAGATACTTGGTATAATATATTGATATATCAATATACCGATATACTGACATGCCAATAATAAACAGAAAGGTGATTGATATGATTGATAAGACAAGTCCGGTTCCCATGTACTACCAGTTGAAGGAGATGTTAGAAAACCTGATTAAATCGGGAGAATTAAAGCCCGGCGACAGAATCTATTCAGAAAATGAATTATGTGAGATGTATGATGTGAGCAGAATTACTGCCAAACGCGCGTTGGACGAGATGGTAAAGGCAGGGTATCTGTATCGGTTACCCGGCAGAGGAAGTTTCGTTCAGGGCAGGAAAATTGATCACAAGCTGTCAAATTTTTATTCATTTACAGAAGAGGTACGAAAGCAGGGAATGGTTCCGTCGTCCAAAATGATTGAGTTGTCGGTGATAGAGGCCGATGAATTTATCAGCGAGGGACTTGAAATCCCGGAAGGTGAAAAGGTTACATTCATTAAACGTCTTCGTATGGCAGATGACGTTGTGATTGCATTGGATTTTTCTTTTATACCAATAGCAGTGTGCAGTAGTATCACATGGGAGGAACTTGACAACAATTCACTGTATCATGTATTAACTCAGAAAGGCATTGTACCGGAACGAGCGGTGGAGTCCTTTTCTGCGGAATTGCTGACAGAAGAGGATGCAAGGCTTTTAAATAGTCAGCCTGGAACAGCATCACTGAAGGTGTGTAGAAAAACCTACAGCGGAGATAAGCTGATAGAGTATAATTACCGCTATTATAAGGGACAGCAGTATTGCTACAAGGTTGAGTTGAAATGAAACAGCAGAAGAAGGTTTTTTTACAGGAGGGTAAAAGATGAAAAGAAAAGGTTTAGTAATCACAATGTTACTGTGTGCAAGTATGATGTTTACAGCGTGCTCTCAGGGAGAAAGTAAGGATACTGCAAATACAGCTACAGAGAGCACAAGCACTGAGACGACAGAAGCGTCTTCCGACAGTGGGGTTTCGAAGATCGCGTATACCTGCCAGGATTTGACCAATACCTATTTTGTTGACGTGGCCAACGGTGTAAAGGACAGATGCGATGAGCTGGGTATTGAAGTAAATATTCTGGACGGAAAAGCAGATGTGGCAAATCAGATCACAGCCTTTGAAAACCTGATTGCAGATGGCACAGACGGTATTATTGTAAGCCCCATTGATCAGACGGCGTTGACTCCCTCTGTGGAAGCGGCAGTTGAGGCAGGAATTTCTGTCATTTCCGGAAATCAGTTTGTAGAAGGAAGCGAAGCTTTCGTTACCGTTCCGGAGTATGATTACGGCTTCACCATTGGAGAAGAAGCAGGAAAATGGATTAAAGAAAAACTGGATGGCAAAGCTGAGGTAGCCATTTTCGACTACCCGGAACTGGAATCTATTATCGATCGTGGAAACGGTATTCAGGATGGTATCTTAAGCGTAGCGCCGGATGCGAAAATCGTAGCGAGACAGAGTGCAAACAGTACAGAAAAGGGAATGGCTAATATGGAAAATATTCTGCAGGCTAACCCGAATGTGGAGGTTGTCGTATGCGTAAATGATGCAGGCGCACTGGGCGCATATGAAGCCATGATGGCGGCAGGAAAGGACAGTGATCGTGTATTTATCGGCGGTCTGGACGCTATTTCCGAAGCTTTAAATAAGATTAAAGAAGGTGGAATCTACCGAGCAACCGTAGATATCCAGCCTTATGAGACAGGAAAACTGTTTGTGGATACTCTTCTTAAGGTCAAGGAGAATGGACCAATTGAGGATACCATTGTAATTCCGATGAAGGTTGTCAATGCGTCCAATATTGGTGATTATGAATAGAGAATGGGATTCACTATGAGAGGATAAATAGGTGAAAAAATGGCGGAAAAGCTGCTGGAATTAAAACATGTGACAAAAAAGTTTTCCGGTGTTACCGCATTGGATGATGTATCTCTGGACATTGAAAAAGGAGAACTTCTGACGCTTGTGGGAGAGAATGGAGCCGGAAAGTCGACATTAATTAAAGTAATTACAGGGGCACACGAGCCAACTTCAGGAGAATTATGGTTCGAGGGTCGGAAGATAGAGCACAATACTCCGTCTCTTGCGAAACAGTTGGGAATTGGCGTAATCTATCAGGAATTAAATCTGATGCCGCAGTTGACGGTAGTGGAAAATATCTTCTTTGGAAAAGAATTGAAAAAAGGGCTGGTTTTGGACAAGAAAGCGATGTTGGAAAAGTGCAGAACCATGATTGCAGAGTTGGGCGTCCACATTGACGCCCAGGAGAGAGTGTCCAATTTGTCAATTGCGGAGCAACAGATAATAGAGATTGTGAAAGCGGTTTCTGAAGATATAAAATTTCTGATTATGGACGAGCCGACAGCCCCTCTTACAAACAATGAAATCGAGAAAATGTTTGAAATCATAGCAAAATTGAGAAAAAAAGGAGTTTCAATTTTGTATATTTCACACAGACTGGAAGAAGTATTTCAGCTTGCGGATCGAGCCTGCGTGCTGAGGGATGGAAAGCATATTATTACGCTGCCTATTTCTGAGATCGATAAAGCTGGATTAATTCGATATATGGTAGGCCGGGAACTGGGTCAGGATTATCCGGAACGCGAAAAAGAACTTGGTGATGAGGTTTTGCGGGTGGAAGCCCTGACCAACCGTCGGGTAAAACATTGCAGCGTCTCAGTGCGTGCAGGTGAAATAGTGGGCTTTGCAGGGCTTGTAGGAGCAGGAAGAACGGAGTTGGCCAGAGCAATATTTGGTGCGGATCCGGTATCCGGGGGAAAGGTTTATCTGAGAGGAAAAGAATTGAAGATACACTGTCCGCAGGATGCGATTCGATGCGGAATTGGACTCATTACAGAGGATCGAAAGAATCAGGGGCTTTTATTAAATAAGGGCATAGATTTTAATACGGTGTATGCCAGTATGGAACGTGTCAGTCATGCAGGAGTTATTCGCTCTAAAGAGGAAAAAGCGATGGCCAAAAAGTATATGGATGCTATGAATATTAAAGCATGGTCACCATCTCAGAAGACAGGGACATTGTCTGGAGGAAATCAGCAGAAGGTGGTATTGGCAAAATGGCTGGCAACAAATTCAGAAGTACTGATTTTTGATGAACCTACGAGAGGAATCGACGTAGGGGCAAAAGCGGAAATATATCAGTTAATGCGCCAACTTGCTGATGAAGGAAAGGCTATTATTATGATTTCATCGGAAATGCCGGAATTGATCGGTATGAGTGATCGGATTATGGTTATGCGTGACGGTGAAATTATGGGAGAACTTTCACGCCAGGAAGTTACACAGGAGAAAATTTTGACACTGGCAACGGAATAAGAGATGCATAAGAAAGAGGTAAGGCTCGCATGAAGGACAATAAGGGCAAAAATAAAAGAAAAACACAGGGAATGTCAAAATTTGCCATATGGATAGCGCTCGTGGTGTTAATGCTGTTTTTTTCAGTTGCGTCCAGCGGATTTTTGACTCCGACCAATCTATTTAATGTATTACGACAGGTGGCGGTAAATGGCATTGCTGCCGTCGGAATGACAATGATTATCATAACAGGCGGAATTGATATCAGTACAGGCTCTATTATGGGAGTGGCATCTGTAGGCTGCGCGTCTCTGATGGCGATGGGAGTATCACCCATAGTGGCAATGGTGATCGTACTGGTTGCAGGTTTACTTATCGGAATCTGTAATGGATTCTTTGTATATGAAATTGAACTGCCTCCTATGATTGCTACATTGGCAGTATCGACGATTTTAAGAGGAACGACTTATATTATTTCAGGAGGTCTGCCGGTGTATGGTCTTCCGAAATCCTTTAATATTATCGGACAGGGATATTTCGGTCCGGTTCCAGTTCCGGTTATCCTGATGATTATTTGCTTTGTAATCGGATGGTTTATTTTGGAAAAGACAGCTTTCGGAAGATATATTTACGGAGTTGGAAGCAACAGTGAGGCGTCCAGATTGAGTGGCGTCAATGTGCGGAAGGTTATTTATGCGGTATATGGTATGTGCGGTTTGTTTTCCGCGTTGGCTGGAATGGTATTATTGAGCCGGGTAAACAGTGGACAGCCCAAGGCCGGTGAAAACTATGAAATGGATATCATTACGGCAGTTGTATTGGGAGGAGTAAGTACAAGCGGCGGAGAAGGACGAATTGTCAATGTAATCGTAGGCCTTCTTTTGATAGGTGTACTGCTCAATGGAATGGTTTTGATGAATATTCCGGATTACTATCAGAGAGTGGTGAAAGGAGTCGTATTGTTACTTGCAATCAGCTATGATAAACTCAGCCAGAAGCGTGCTAGAAAAGGAGTATAAACTATGAAGGTAGAAGAATTAAAAAAAGGATTAATTGTGTCATGCCAGGCTACGTCGGAGGAGCCCATGCGCAACAGCGATATTATGGGAAGATTTGCGTATGCCGCGCAGATGGGTGGTGCAGTAGGCGTAAGAGTCAACGGAATTGCGGATATTTTGGCATGCAAGCAGATGATTCATATTCCGATTATTGGAATTGTGAAGCATGTATATGAAGGTTATTGGAGTTATATTACGCCGACGCTTCGTGATGTGGAAAATGTATATGAAACAGGCGCGGAGATTATTGCAGTGGATGCAACAAAATTGCCGAAGCCGGAAGGAAAAACCACAGAAGAGCTGCTGACTTCGATTAAGAAAGAATTTCCGGACGTGATTCTGATGGCGGATGTATCTACACTGGAGGAAGGTCTGGCTGCGGTAGAACTGGGGTGTGATCTGGTATCCACTACACTGGCCGGATATACAGAGTATACCAGAAATGACGCGGATCCGCGAATTGTGGAGCTTCGGGAGCCGGATATTAAGCTGGTAAAAGATCTTACAGAGCGGGTGAAGGTACCTGTGATTGCAGAGGGAAGATACTGGGACGATAAGCTGGCGATTGAAGCGTTTAAGGCGGGAGCCCACAATGTGGTAATCGGAGCAGGAATTACGCGTCCGCAGATTATCACCAAGAAGATCGTAGATAATATTCAGGAATATCTGTAAAAAGAAAGGGGAACCGGAGATGCCGATAGTAGCAGCGATAGATACAGGCGGAACAAAAATTGTGGGAGCTGCAGTTGACGAAAAAGGTAATATATTAAAAGAAATACGAATCCCCAATACAGAAAGAAACGGTTCCTTTATTATGGATACCTATCGAAAGCTGATCTGGGAACTGGACAGTGAATATGAAATCAGCGCTGTGGGAATCGGGGCCGGTGGCCGGATTGATGAAGAGAGCGGAACGGTTCTGTACGCAGTGGATATTTACAAAGACTACATTGGCCTTCAGATAGGAAAGATATTGGAAAATGAGTTTGCAGTTCCGGTGGAGGTTACCAATGACTGTCGGGCGGCAGTAATCGGAGAACACTGGATGGGAGCAGCCAGGGGCGCAAAGGATGTATTTGGTATTATCCTGGGGACAGGTGTTGGCGGTGGTTATTATACGGAAGGACATATGATACGCGGATATCGTGGCGGGAACGCGGAAATTGGACATATGATTCTGCACCCGGGCGGAAAAAAATGCCTGTGTGGGCAGAGAGGCTGCGTAGAACAGTATGTTTCCGGAACGGCCTTGTGGAATCTGTATCGGGATAAAAAGCCGGAAGCGACAATTACTTCAGGGTATGAGTTTTTTAATCTGTATGCAGCAGGCGATGAGACAGCGCAGAAGGTGCTGGAGGAATTTGTGAACGACCTGGCTTATTGTATCGTAAATGCGGCTAACCTGTTTGATCCGGAAATTTGTCTGATTGGCGGCGGTCTGGCGGATACCAGTGAATATTGGTGGGACAAGTTGAAGAAAACTTATTCATTATACGGAAATTCCCATACAAAAAATATTCCGCTCGTTAAGGCAGCTCAGGGAAACCGGGCAGCAATTCTGGGTGCGGCAAAACTTGCTTTTGATGTTTTAAAATAGTACGGAAATAGGTAGAAAAGAAAGGGCTTATAGGAAATATAGGTCCTTTTTTAATTCTTATTAAGAAAATCTAAATATCTCTTTTCTTTTTCTCTGCTATACTGAACCCATAGAACGAAAGAAGAGGGGACTATCATGACCAGACAGAAGCACAGAGAAGGCTACCGGGATGAGAGGGGAGCAGAGCCGGGAAAGGAATGGAATGAGAAGAGAAAGAGCAGACGCCGCCGGAATCGGCGGAAGGCCCGCATCTGCTTTCTGGCGTCCATGCTGGGTACGCTTCTGGGGGCAGTCCTGCTGGTTCTGGTGGCCTATACAGCGTTAAATCTTTTTTGCGGGTTTGGAAAAGTGAATACGCAGAAATTGCGGGAGCAGGGTTACCCGGAAAGCCTGATTGCGCTGGTGGAGCGCAACCCGGAGACGAAGGATTTTGTGCTGGATTATCCGAAATACAAGGGCCTGGAAGAAATTGACATTTCAAAAGAGGTGACAAAGGGAGAAATTCCACATTTCCTGCAATGGGATGAGCGCTGGGGATACGAGACCTATGGCAGCGATTTTCTGGCAGTAACCGGCTGCGGTCCTACCAGCCTGTCTATGGTGGTATGTGGGCTGACCGGCGATACAAAATGGAACCCTTACGAGGTGGCAAAAATGGCTGAGGACAATGGCTATTATGTGGACGGCTCCGGCTCTTCCTGGGAGCTGATGAGCAGCGGAGCGGAAAAGCTGGGGCTTACCGTCTCCAGCGTGATTTTTGATACGGAGCATATCCGTTCCACCCTGGAGGCGGGCCAGCCGATTATCTGCGTGATGGGCCCGGGCGACTTCACGGACGCGGGACATTTTCTGGTGCTGACAGGCGTGGATCAGGAGGGCGACATCATTTTGCAGGATCCGAACAGCGTGGAACGGACGAAACAACACTGGGATGTACAGAAGCTGATGAATCAGATGAAAAACTTGTGGTCCTACCGTGTGTAGTGACCTGCTAAAAAGTACAAAAGTACAAAAAGCAGAAAGAAAAGATAGCCAGAAGATAGGAAATACGTTACAATAAGAAAAATAGGAAAATTTCACAGCAATCCGTAATGAAAATGCGGAAAATCTGAAAAGCTCGGGTGCATGGATAAAAGGAGGGTCTGCATGAAAAGAAAAATGAATGCTCTGATATGGAGCCTGTGCGCAGTGGTAGCCCTTGGCGGCTGCGCAGTTTCAAAAAAATCGGATACAGGCAATGCAGACACGGATACAGACACAGTTCTGAAGGGCGATGCAGGAGAGACAGCAGATTCGGCGGATACAGCGGAGGCATTTTCAGCGGAGGCAGGTTCATCCAACACAGCAGATGCCTCAGACGCCCGCGATCTGACCACTGCCGAGCTGCAGAAATTCACCGACTGGATCAACGAGGGCGATAACGGTGGCAACTATGGCTTTCTGCTATCGGATTACCGGGATCCGAAGGATGCTGATCTGGGGGAAATCTTTTATTCGGGCGCGGGCATGGCCACAGAGCCGTTGACAGCCGCGGAGAGGCAGGAATATCTGAAGATATCCGGTCGGGAAGATATAGAGACAGACTGTGTCCGGCTTACGACAGAACAGATTAACTGTGTTCTGACCAAAAGGCTTGGCTGTACGTTGGACGAGATGAGCCAGGAGCTGCCGTGGTTTTATCTGGAGAAGGCAAAGGTCTGGGTCACGGAGCATGGAGACACGAATTATGTAAACTTCACCTGCGTCAGCGGACGGGAGCTGTCGGCGGGCGTCTATGAGCTGGACTGTGTACCGGGAGATGAGAATTACCGGCCATATGTGCATTCCTGTCACCTGACCTTACAGGAGGATGGAGAGGATTACCGGATTCTTTCCAATGTCTTTGACGACAGCCTGACTTATTCCAGATCCATTTACCGGATCGATAACCAGAGCTTTAAGGTAGATTTGGGCGGAAGCTGGGGCGAGGTGATTTTTACCTCCTATGCGCCGGGAAAGACCATGTACGGCAATCAGGACGTGAGCTTTTCCCTGGTAAAGGATAATGCGGAAATCTATGATTTTCCGGGAATTACGGAAAATGGCTATCGGGATCCGCTGTTGTTTCAGGAGGTGCTGGCGGTCAGCTTTCAGGATTATGACGGGGACGGGCAGAAAGATGTGATTATCATCTGCAGTTATAATGATTTATACGGCGAACCGGGGAATCGGATCAGCAATGAGGTGCGCCTTTACCGGAATATGGGGTATAGCTTCCGACTGGATAGTGACAGGATGGATTGGCTGAATGCGAATGGGTTTCACAATAATATTGATGAAGTGATGGCTCATGTGAAGGATGAGATGAAGTAAAAAATGCTGGAGATTTCGTTTTTATTGGAATCTCCAGCATTTTTAAAGTTTCAGATTTCAGAAAAGCTTACAGTGCTACTGCGTACTCATAGTCCATCATAAAGTTGGTCACGCCGTCCATGGCCAGCTCTCTCGGGTCAAGCTCCAGCTCGCCGTCGCGGACCTTATTGTAGGATACCGGCATGTACTGGTGGAGCATGTTCATCGGAATCTGGTATTTACGCAGGTTCTCGAAAAGCTTATCCATAGCTTCCGTTACCTCCGGCTGGCCGATGTAGTAGCGCGCGCGGTCAGAGAAGCTGTATTTTCTGGCCAGTGCCAGCTGCTTGTCGTCGCCGTGGTAGTGTTTCTGCCAGTTGGCCGGGTTTTTCAGCATGACTTCGTCCAGAGTCTCGATGAAGTGTGCCTGCTCTGCTTCCGGAACCAGCTCCTTCTCCATGAAGCTTAAAGCAAACAGGGCTTCGCGGAGACCGTAGGTCAGGGCCGGGCCTACCTTCAGGATGGCGATGCCGTCCTGGCACATGTTGCGGAGGCTCTCGGGGCTCTGGTAGTCTGCGGAATGTCCCTCGAAGCATACCTCCGGGTATTCTTTCAGAGCTGCGCACAGGTCTACGGCTGCGTCGTGGTCATACAGGAAGACCTGATCGTCGCCGAACTCTACGCCGGGCTGTACGACCACTGCGATGACGTCGTTCATGCCATCCTCGATGCCTTCTTCCTTGAAGACGCGGCGGTAGGTGGCTACGGTGTCACGGAATGCGTCGGGGCTGGTAACTGCCAGGGTATCCTCTGCTTCCTGAGCGCCGCCCGGGATAGGTACTTCGGAACCAATGACGAAGACGGGGCGCATAGCGTCCGGCTTTTCTGCCTTCAGTTCTTCGTAGCCCTTCATAGCGGATTTATAAAGGATGGCGCCGCGGCGGGCGATGGTCTCAGTGGAGAGAAGTCCTTCCGGATCATCAGCTACTTTCATGCTGGTGTCAAGGTGAATCTTGGTGAAGCCTGCCCGGGCATACTCATATACCAGTTCAATGGATTTCTCCATAGCCTCTTTCTCCGGCAGATTCTGCCAGGTCAGCGGTCCCAGGTGATCGCCGGCCAGAATCATCTGATTCTCCGGTACGCCGATTTTCTCTGCCATCTCAAGAACCATTTTATAGAAATCCTTCGGCACCATTCCGGTGTAACCGCCGTACTGGTTTACCTGATTGGCAGTTGCCTCGATGAGCACCGGTCTGCCAAGCTTCTTCGCGCGGCGCAGTGCCATCTCAAGCACCAGCGGGTTGGCGGTACAATAGGAAGGAATGCCGGCTTTGATGCCATTTCTGCGGTCTTCCATCATTTTCTGAAGTGGGTGTTTCATGGTGATAATCCTCCTTATATAAACGGGTAATATAAACGGTATAAATGCAGCCCTATTATAATCATAATGACTGAAAAATGCAATCAAAAAGTTAGTTGTTATAAACTGAATTTACAGCTGCGCTTCGCCTCTGCAATAGGTCTGTGCCACGCTGTAATCTTTCTCCAGAACTACGATGTCAGCGTCGTATCCTACGCCGATAGCGCCCTTGTGATCGTCCAGACCCAGGCAGCGGGCCGGGTTGATGGTGCAGGCGTTCAGAGCGTAGTTGAACGGAATCATGGCTTCCTCTACCAGGATGCGTAAGCCCTGATTCAGGCACAGAGTGGAGCCTGCCAGACCGCCGGTGGAGGTCAGGTGGGCGCTTCCGTCCTCGTAAATGATGATCTCATTTCCGCCGAAGATGTATTTGCTTCCGGCCGGAGAACCCTTGGCCATCAGTGCGTCGGAAACCATGATGCTGTAATCCGGTCCCTTGGACATGAAGTAATTATTCAGGGCTGCCGGTGTGGAATGGTTGCCGTCGCAGATAATCTCGCCGTACATGGTGCGCAGGCGGTAAGCAGCGCCTACCAGGCCGTTGTCGCGGTGCTTGAACGGAGTCATGCCGTTGTATACATGGGTCATGGAACGGGCGCCGTGTGCGTACGCCATCACGGCCTGCTCGTAGGTGGCTGCGGAATGTCCGATGCTGACTACCACGCCGTTCTCGGTGAGGTAACGGGTCAGGGCGAAATCCTCATCGGTCTCAGTAGCCATGGTGATGTATTTGATATGACCCTTGGCAGCTTCCTGATAATGCTTAAACTGCTCAATGGTGGGTTTTACGATGTATTGCTCGGGCTGAGCTCCCTTGTAGACCATATCCAGATACGGTCCCTCGAAATGGATGCCGAGGATCTCAGCGCCTTCGTAACCCTCGTCCATGACCTTTGCCACATTAGCTACAGCGTTCGTCAGAACCTCCTCGCTCTGGGTAATGGTAGTTGCCAGAAATGAGGTTACGCCCTCGGTTACGATGTTTTTCGTCCAGTTGCGCAGACCCTCTTCATTGGCGTCGTTGGTGTCAAAGCCGAACGCGCCGTGGCAGTGGATATCCATGAAGCCCGGAACGATGCGGAGATCGCCATAGTCCTTGTCGACAGGTTTGCTTCCATAAGGAAGCACTTCTGTAATCTTACCATTTTCAATCTGAATTTCAGCAGCGATAAACTGATCTGCGATCCAGACCTTTTTACTTTGAATCAACATAATAAAAATTCCCTCCTGTTTTATTTCCTGAATTGTAGCCTAACCTTATTATAACACCCGATTTTAAAATGAATTTGCATTTTTTAGGACAAAGATTATGAGTTTTAGTACCTGTATTGTTTTTTAAATTTGGTGTACTATATAATAGTAGCAGATACGGGAACTCCACATGAGGTGCGCCCGAAACCACAAAAAACAAATATGAAATAAGGGGGAAAATGAGATGACCATTTTCAATGTAACCGATGAAAAAATGAAAGAAACATCTTCCACATTTACGCTGACTGAGATTCATCAGCAGCCGTCTACCTGGAGAAAAACCTGCGCGCAGATTAAGGCATGCAAGGATGAGCTTCAGAAGTTCATCGACCAGGTTGTAAAGCAGGATGATTTCGATATCGTTCTGACCGGAGCAGGAACCAGTGAGTTCGTAGGAAACTCTCTGTATCAGGCGCTGAATCAGAAGTATAATTATAAGGTAAAGTCCTTCGGAACTACAGACCTGGTTCCGTCACCGGAGTGCTTCCTTTCCGCAACTAAGCCGACTCTTCTGGTAAGCTTCGGACGTTCCGGAAATTCACCGGAGTCCTTGGGCGCAGTAGAGAACGCTGAGGCAGTCTGCAAGAACCTGTATCATCTGTTCGTAACCTGCAACCATGAGGGAACACTTTCCAAGCTGGCCAATGACAGACATAACTGCTTTGCCATCAACCTGACGCCGGAGACTCATGACCAGTCCTTCGCTATGACCTCCAGCTTCTCCAATATGTATCTGGCAACTTACTTGGCATTCAACCTGGATCGCCTGGATGAGATCTGCGAGGCAGTTGAGAAGATCGCTGCAGCAGGTGAAGTATTCCTGGATCAGAACTGGACCATCGCAAAGACGATCGTAGACGAGTTCGATTTCAACCGTATCGTATATCTGGGAACCGCAAGCCTGAAGGGCGTATCCCAGGAGTCCGCTCTGAAGATGCTGGAGCTGACAGCCGGTAAGGTAGCAACTATGTTTGATACACCGCTTGGCTTCCGCCATGGCCCGAAGTCTATTATTGATGATCGCACACTGACTGTCGTATACTTAAGCGACAACGAGTATCAGAGACAGTACGAGATCGACCTGATCAAGGAAATGGGCCCCCAGAGAAAGAAGAACCGCATCGTAGCAGTGATGAATACTCCTTGCGAAGCAGTCAAAGGTCTGGTAGACTATACCGTAGAGATGCATATCGGTCAGTCTCTGGAGAACGTGCTGCTTGGCTTCAACTACATTACCTTCGCACAGACTCTGGCAGTCCTGAAGTCTCTGTCCTTAGGTATCACACCGGACAACCCCTGCCCGACAGGTGAGGTAAACCGTGTCGTGAAGGGCGTAACCCTGTATCCGTACACAGTAAAATAATTTCGGAGGACAAAGATTATGGTAGGATTACTGATTACCGGTCACGGCCATTTTGCCACAGGACTGGGCTCTAGCCTGCGCCTGATTACCGGCAATACAGAGAACATCGAGTATGTGGATTTTGAAGCAGATCATTCCACAGAGACACTGGCACATAACCTGAATCAGGCATTTGATAAGCTGAAAGACTGCGACGGCGTACTGGTACTTTCCGACCTGGCAGGAGGTTCACCCTTCAAGACAGCGGTAGAGTGCAAGTTTGCGAGACCGGATCAGAAGATCGAAGTGATCGCAGGCTCCAACCTGCCGATGCTGATTGAAGGCTCCATGTCCATGGGTATCTATGACAACCCGCTTGACATGGCAGAGGCTCTGATCCCGACCGGAAAGGATTACATCATCCGGTTTGAGCTGGCCGAGCATAATGACGACACAGAAGAGGATGGTATCTAAGTATGAGTATTAACTGGGAAGTAATTGGATGGACCTGCATTACACTGGCATTTATCATGGGCATCATTGCTCTGGTATTGGCTATTATTTCCGCAAGAAATGTAAAAAAGCGCCGTGGCGAGCTTGCAGAGGTGCATACGGAGCTGAAGATTGGAAGCCAGGTGATGTTTGGCGGCGGTATCTACGGCAAGGTCGTAGGAATCGAAGACGAGACAGTCAATGTCGAGGTGGCAAAGGGAACCGTCATTAAGATTTCCCGGTTTGCGATCCAGTCTCTGGAAAATTAAAAAGTACAAAAAAAGCAGGAGGCTTTCTTAAAATAAGAGAGTCTCCGTTTTTTGTACTTTTCAATAACATATATTTAGTTGGATTTGTAAATCGTTTTGGCATACTCGCTGGGCGCCATGTTGTACTTTTGGGTAAAGGCCCGTGAAAAATAGTGAATGGAATTGAAACCGAGCATCAGAGCAATTTCGCTGATGGTGTACTTGTTTTCGCAGATCATCTGGCGGCTCTTTTCCAGCTTCAGCTCGTTGATGTATTTTTTGGGCGGCATGTCCATATTTTCCTTGAAAAGAATCTGCAGGGAAGAACGGGACATGGAGAACTTCTGGCAGATCTCCGCAATGGTGATGGGCTCGTAGATAGTTTCGTCGATGTAAGCGAGAATCTTTTCCAGAAGCTCATCTTCATAATGCTGCCGGGCTGTCGTTACGGGCTTCTCAGACTTCTGACCGATAAATTCCGACTGAAGCAGACGGATGACAGTCTCCTGCAGCAGGCAGAGCATCAGGCTGTTCATGTAGGGAATCTCCGACGTGCTCTCAGACACGAAGGTCTTGATCAGGGTGTAAATTTTCTTATCATAAGAGAAAACCTTATTTAACAGCAGCTCGTAATGGGTGCTTTCCACATCGTAGACGATGGTTTCCATATCGAAAATAATGGTAACATAGGAACAGGAATGGCCTTCCGCGATATTCTGGTTATGAAACTGACCAGGTCCGTAGATCATCAGCTCCTTTTCCCGAATCGTATATTCCTTTCCGTCTATTTCTGTCATCAGCTCGCCCCGATCCACGTAAGTCAGCTCAAAATAGCCATGAGTCTCGCCCTTGAAGGTGTAGCCTGAATTCCGGATATTGTAGTAATAGCCGAGAATCTCGCTGATACGCACGCGGGGAAGAATCCGGCGGAACATATAGGGGGAGGGGAGTGTGTCCAAAGAGTAGCTATAGTCTGTAGTAGCAATCATCTTGCAGGTGATGTTGGAAGTGACGGCGATGAGATTCCAGTACAGTCCGGGCTTCAGCCGCACGTTACGGTGTACGGCAAATTCCTGCAGATGCATCGTATCAAGGGTCTCGCCCACCACGAGGGCGGCCATGCCGCTCTGCAATTCCAGGCAGACCTCGCAGTCAAAATGGTAAAGCTGATTGAGGTTTCGCTTGGCAATCAGGTGCAAATCGCGGCTGATCATGCCGGAGTCCGCAGGAGAGACAGGCTGATCGTAGACAGAACCAAAACGTTCAAATTCCAGGCTGGATGTCTTTAATTGCATAAATTACCTCCATATATGAAACCTATTATAGCGTTTTTTTGTCAAAATGTCCAGAAAGCAACGAAGTAATTCTAAAAAAAGAATAAATTTGATTAACAGAAACTAAAAACAACACGAAGTCAACTAAAAACTACAAATACAAAATGAATCAAACGAGATATAATAAAATCACCTTGAAGGGGATTTTCGGGGTACATCATAACAAGGAGGGAATGAAAATGCCCAATATCGTTTTAACACGAATTGACAACCGTCTGGTTCACGGACAGGTTGCCACACAGTGGTGTGGAACCATCGGCGCAAACTTAATCCTGGTAGCCAATGATGAAGTAGCTGGAAACAAGCTTCGTCAGGGACTGATGGATATGGCTGCTCCGGCATATGCTTCCATGCGTTACTGGACTATTGAAAAGACCATCTCTACTATTCACAAGGCATCTGATAAGCAGCTGATTTTCATCGTATGTGAGAATCCGCAGGATGTACTGAAGCTGGTAGAAGGCGGCGTGCCGATCAAGAAGGTAAACATCGGCAACATGCATATGGCAGACGGCAAGCGTCAGGTTGCAGGCTCTGTAGCTGTAGACGACGCAGATGTGGCTGCATTTGCAAAGCTTCGTGATCTGGGTGTGGAGCTCGAGATTCGTCGTGTTCCGACCGAGGCAGCGGAGAACATTGAGAAGCTGTTCAAATAAGTTGTGAATTCCTATGAGGGGGATTTTAAGCAGCTTTATACTTATTGGAAAGGAGATTGTATAAATCATGAGTTTTAATGCAATTCAGATTTTACTGGTTGCTGTATGGTCCTTCATCGTGGCCATCGACCAGTTCGACTTATTGGAATCTCTGTACCAGCCTATCGTAACAGGAGCAGTCATCGGAGCAATCCTTGGTGACCTGCAGACAGGACTTATCGTAGGTGGTACTTATCAGTTAATGACTATCGGTAACATGCCGGTTGGTGGAGCTCAGCCGCCTAACGCCGTAATCGGTGGAATCATGGCTACTGTATTCGCTATCTCTTCTGGTCTTGACACCAGCGCAGCAGTTGGACTTGCTGTTCCGTTCGCTCTGATCGGTCAGTACATGGTAACTCTGCTGTTCACCGTTATGTCCCCGCTGATGTCTACAGCAGACAAGATGGCTGAGAAGGCAGATGCAAAGGGTATCGTTCGTCTGAACTACCTGGCTATGGGCGCTCTGGGACTTCTGTTCGCTATTGTTTGTGTAGCTGGTCTGCTTGGCGGAAGCGCACTTGGCGAGACTCTGACCGCTATTTCTGAGAAATACGCTTGGATCATGACTGGTCTCAGCACCGCTGGTGGAATGATGCGTTTCGTTGGATTTGCTATTCTGCTTCGTATCATGCTTTCCAATGACCTGTGGGGAATCTATTTCGCAGGTTTCACACTTGCTACTATCATTGGCTACATCCCGGATCTGAGCGGTTCTGCTCTGCTTCTGGTAGCTTTTGTTGGTATCGCAATTGCACTGTACGACTTCCAGACTCGCGTTGCTATTAAGCAGAACGCTGGAAATGGTGGAAACGGAGGTGAAGAGGATGGCATCTAATGCTACAACTTACAAGAATTTAACACCGGCTCAGCCGCTTGACAAAAAGACTCTTAACAAAATGGTATGGCGTTCTCTGAATCTGCAGGGTTCTTTCAACTATGAGAGAATGCAGGCAGCAGGATGGCTTTACTGTATCCTTCCGGGACTGGAGAAAATCCATACCGATAAGGATGACCTTTCAATTTCTATGCAGCACAACCTGGAGTTCTTCAATACTCATCCGTTCCTGGTAACATTCGTAATGGGTATTGTACTTTCTCTGGAGCAGCAGAAGGCAGACATCAACATGATTCGTTCTGTACGTGTTGCAGCTATGGGACCCCTGGGTGGTATCGGTGACGCTCTTTTCTGGTTCACTCTGGTTCCGATTACAGCAGGTATTACAGCGAACATGGCTATCAACGGTTCTATTGCAGGACCTATCCTGTTCCTGTTAATCTTCAACATTGTTCAGATGGCTCTGCGTTTCTTCCTGATGAACTGGTCCTATGAACTTGGTTCTAAGGCTATCGAGATTCTGACCGCTAACGCAAAAGAGTTCACTCGTGCAGCTTCTATGCTGGGTGTATTCGTAGTTGGTGCTCTGACATCTAACTATGGTGGAACAACTGTTGCCCTGACCATCGAGAACGGCGATAGCCCGATCGTTATCCAGAGCATTCTGGATGGCATCCTGCCGAAGCTGATTCCGCTTGGCATTACTCTTGGCCTGTACTTCCTGATTAAGAAGAAAGGCTGGACTCCGGTAGCTTGTATCGGACTTCTGCTGGTAGTAGGTCTGCTGGGAGCACTGGTAGGAATCTTCTAAGGTATTTGAGAATTACATAGTGGCTTATGCTTCTCTCAGGAGAGTGATATAGGCGACGGTTATGATAACCTGAAATCCCAGAGAGGGCGCTGTTTTCCGGCTTGCCGGTGAGCGGCGCCTTTTCTTTTTGTGAAATAATGCCGCTAACGCGACCTGCCGCAGGCAAGCAAAGCTTGCAAAGATGCGCACTCCTTTTTTATGCCAGAAAAACACACCCCGTCTGTCAGGCGAATTGGCGCCGCAGGCGGGGTGTGTTTTTATAGTTGGGTGATTCGGGAGTTTTGCCTTACTCCTCGCCGTCCCAGCAATAGGTACAGAGCTTACTCTTGTCCAGGCCGGTGGCTTCGATGAGGTCATCCAGACGATTGAAGCGTAGGGTGGTGAAATTAAGCTGACGACGGATTTCTTCCTGCATGGCTTCGTAGCGGGCCGATTCGGGGTCGGCGTATTCCTTCAGGATCTCGTCGGTGACATGGCCGTTTTCCAGTTTTTCAATGACCCGGCGGGAGATCAGCTCCATTTCCGAGGTGGAGCGGGAGAAGTTCAGGTATTTGCAGCCGTACAGGATAGGCGGACATGCAGGACGGATATGGACTTCTCTGGCTCCGCTGTGGTACAGAAATTCCGTGGTTTCACCCAGCTGGGTGCCGCGGACGATGGAGTCGTCGATGAGCAGCAGGCTCTTGCCTTCGATCAGGTCGTGGACCGGGATCAGCTTCATTTTCGCGATCAGGTTCCGTTTGCTCTGGATGGTCGGCATGAAGGAGCGGGGCCAGGTGGGGGTGTACTTAATAAAGGGGCGGGAGAAGGGAATCCCCGAAGCATTGGAGTAGCCGATGGCTGCTGCCAGACCGCTGTCGGGGACGCCTGCCACGGTGTCCGGCTTCACGTTATCCCGCTTTGCCATGAGCTCGCCGCTGCGATAACGCATTTTCTCCACGCTTAAGCCTTCGTAGGTGCTGGATGGGTAACCGTAGTAGACCCACAGGAAGGTACAGATCTTCATGTCCTTTCCGGGGGTAATTAGGGTCTTGTAGCCTTCCGGGGTGATCACGTCCACTTCGCCGGGTCCCAGGACATGTTCGGTATCGTAGCCCAGATTCAGATAGGCAAAATCTTCGAAGGAGACACAGTAGGCCTCCTCTTTCTTTCCGATGACCAGAGGCGTCCGTCCCAGGCGGTCACGGGCCGCGTAGATACCCTTGGGGGTTAGGATCAGGAAGCTTAAAGAGCCGTCAATCTGTTCCTGGGCATAGCGGATGCCGTCGATCAGATTCAGCTTCTGGTTGATGAGGGCTGCCACCAGCTCGGTGGGGTTGATGTCGCCCCCGCTCATTTCCAGAAAATGGGCATTTCCCCTGTCAAAGATTTGCTTTGTGAGATCTTTGGCGTTATTGATGCGGCCTACGGTGGTGATGGCGAAGGTGCCGTGGTGGGAACGTACCAGCAGCGGCTGGGGTTCGTAGTCGGAGATGCAGCCTACGCCTAAGTTTCCTTTCATTTCCTGCATATCCCGGTCGAATTTAGTACGGAACGGGGTATTCTCGATGTTGTGGATGGCACGGTCGAAGCCATTTTCCCCATAGACGGCCATACCGCCCCGGCGTGTTCCCAGGTGGGAATGGTAGTCGGTTCCGAAAAACAGATCAAACAAACAGTCGCCTTTGGATGCGACGCCAAATAATCCTCCCATAATTTCTCCCTTTTTCTTCTTTATGATTATAGTAAAAATGATGTGTCAACATGTATAACGGTAGCACAGATTGATGGATAAGTCCAGAAGTTAGAGGAAAAATGACATATTTATCATTATATGAACGAAAAGTCTGTTTTTACACATTTTTTTCAAATTTTGCATTGATGAAAATACAATTTTGTAGTATACTAAGCACGATCCTAAAAATATCATGTAAAGTGAGGAGATAATCATGGCATTAGTTACAACAACAGAGATGTTTAAGAAAGCCTATGAGGGCGGTTACGCTATCGGTGCTTTCAACGTAAACAACATGGAGATCGTTCAGGCTATCACTGAGGCAGCTGGCGAGCTGAAGTCCCCGGTTATCCTGCAGGTTTCCGCAGGCGCAAGAAAGTATGCAAACGCTACTTATCTGAGAAAGCTTGTTGAGGCAGCAGTGATCGAGAACCCGGATATTCCGATCGCTCTGCATCTGGACCACGGCGCAGATTTCGATATCTGCAAGTCCTGCGTAGACGGTGGATTTACTTCCGTTATGATCGATGCTTCCAAGTATCCGTTCCAGGAGAACATCGAGATCACAAAGAAGGTTGTTGAGTATGCACATGCTCACGGCGTAGTAGTAGAGGCAGAGCTTGGTAAGCTTGCTGGTATCGAGGATGATGTAAAGGTTTCCTCTGAGGATTCTTCTTACACACAGCCGGAAGAGGTTGAGGAGTTCGTTGACAAGACTGGCGTTGACTCTCTGGCAATCGCTATCGGTACAAGCCACGGCGCATTCAAGTTCAAGCCGGGCACAAAGCCGCAGCTTCGTTTTGACATCCTGCATGAGATTGAGAAGAAGATCCCGGGATTCCCGATCGTTCTTCACGGCGCTTCCAGCGTACCGCAGGAGTATGTAAAGATCATCAACGAGAACGGCGGAGCTCTGAAGGACGCTATCGGTGTTCCGGAAGATCAGCTGCGTGAGGCTGCAAGATCTGCAGTTTGCAAGATCAACATCGACTCCGACCTTCGTCTGGGCCTGACAGCAGGTATCCGCGAGGTTATGTTCGCTCATCCGGACTACTTCGATCCGAGACAGTACCTGACCGTAGCTCGTCAGAACGTAAAGGATGTTGTAGCTCACAAGATCCAGGATGTTCTGGGAAGTGCAGGAAAGGCTTAAGTCTTACTGACGAAACCGAATATTTCAGAGGACCGCAGAAGAATCTGCGGTCCTCTTTGTTATGGAATAGGAAATTCCGATAGAATTCCCTATTCCATAAAAGCAAGCAAAGCTTGCAAAGATGCGCACTCGGCGCAGTGGTAGATGGTTGCCAAGGCAACCGCGCCTCGGCGCGAGAATGTGCCAATGGCACATTCTTTTTTTTATAGCGGGGAAAATGAGTGATTGGGAGGAACTCTATGATTCAGCGTATCAGGTGTGGCGTCAGGCTGTTTGGAAAGGACATTCGCGCACTGCTTCCGGCGATTTTGGCGCTGGCGTGGTATTGGCTCGTGACGCATCTGCTGTTTGACCGCTTCTGTCCCATGCAGATTTTACTGGGACTGCCCTGTCCGGGGTGCGGGATGACCCGGGCATTTATGCTGGTTCTGACAGGGCGTTTTGCGGCGGCCTGGAGCTTACAGCCGCCGGTGTACGGGTGGATCGTGGCGGGCGCCTGCTTTGGAATACAGCGATATCTGGTGGATAGCGTGGGGGCAGAGTGTGCCGGTTCTGCGGAAATGGAAAGTGGAAAAGGTTCCTCGGATGTGGAAAAGCAGCGGACCAGACGCGCGAAAATGTGGATATGGGTTCTGCTTGTCTTGCTGGTCTGGGGCGTCGGACTGTATCTGTGGCGGGTGCTGCATGGTTTCCCGGTGAGTGTGGAAGATCCGGGGCGAACCCTGTATGAAGTCCTGACTGTGTGAGGCGCCCCGGGAGCTGCCGGCAGCAAGCATTCAGGTATCGGCTGCGGAGTAATTGCAAAAAGTTAAGGTTTTATGAAGTGTATTGTCGAGACAGAGGAAACATGGTACACTGTGGAAAGATACAAAAGGAAACAGCCGCCTGGGATGTGGGCGACGCAAGATTTGTGAAGAAGAGGGAGAAACGCCATGGATGATATATATCATAACGACGCAGTGAATCACACAATGGAAGATAACACAGAAAACACAGCTGAGAATGGTTATCAGCAGCCCTGTCAGGATTCGTATCAGCGTCCGGTCGAGGAACAGTTACGTTACCAGTATCAGGAACCGGAATCCGATCTGGAAGAGCCGGTTAGTGTGGGTGAATGGCTGGTCAGCATGCTGCTGATGCTGATCCCCTGTGTGAATATTGTGCTGATGTTTGTGTGGGCCTTCAGCAGCAGGGAGAAGAGGAGCAAGTCCAATTATTTTAAGGCTACATTGATTTTTGCAGCGATTATTCTGGTGATTTACATCATTTCCATTGCTATCTTTGGCGTGGCCATCAGTTCCGCGATTGCGAACGCGAATTTCTAGTTTTGATTTTTAAATTCGACTGGAAGCCAGCGGTTGGAACTGTATTCCTGGAATGAGATGATAGAGTTCAGGAACCAGCCCAAGGGAATGGCGTACCAGACAAAGGCAGCGCCGAAACGGGGAGCCAGGATGGCGGCGAAGAGTACACGGAAGGTCAGATTGGCCAGGTTCGCCAGGGTGAATATTCCCATGTCAGCGGCGCCGCGCAGAACCCCGTCGGTACACATTTTCAGGCCGATGAGGGCGAAGAAGAAGCCGATGAAATGCAGGTACTGCACACCGATTTTCAGGGCGAGTTCCGTCCCGCCAGAGCCGAGAAATGAGACAATCAGCGGACGGGCGGATAACAGAAGAAAGATACAGAGGAGTACGGCAAAGCAACCGGTGAGCGTGAGCGCGGCACGGTAGCCCTGGCGTACTCTTTTTATATAGTGATAAGAAGTCCCGAGATCTGGATCAGGGCATATGAGGCTTTTTTCAGCTGTAGCAGAAGTCTGAAAATAGAGCTCTGTACGGATAGCAGCTTTGCCGGCTGCCCCCAGATTCTGGGAAGTATAGGCGGACATGGCCTGCCCCAGGGCCGACATGGGGACGATGCAGAAGCTCTCCACCCTGGAAGCCGCCGAATAGCCCGCCAGCACCTGGGAGCCAAAGGGATTGATGACTGCCTGGACCAGCATGGCGCCGATGGAGACGGTGGCCTGCTGGAAGATGGAGGGGAGGGCAATGCGGGAGATGGCGGCGAGCTCGGTGGGGCTGAACAGGGTGATGGAAAGGGCAGAGTGATGCTCTGTGCCGTCGGACATCGGATGTACAGGCATTTCAGAGTCCGGGTTTTGGCGTAAAGGAGATTCCGCTATGGATTTATCGCAGGAATCCGTAAGGGGATTTGAAGTGGTACATTGCTTCAGCGTCCGGCGAAACAAGGCGAAGGACAGAACTGCAGACACGCCCTGCGCAGCCAAGGTGGCCCAGGCTGCCCCGGCGATGCCAAGCTCCAGCCCACAGACCAGCCACAGATCCAGGACGATATTCATCGTCGAAGAACCGAGCAGCAGATATAGCGGCACCCGGGAGCGCCCCAGGGCGTTGAACATGGCGGAAAGCACATTGTAAAGGAAGAGAAAGGGCAGGCCCAGGAAATAGATCTGCAGGTAGGCGAAAGCCATCGGCAGTACATTTTCCGGCGTATGCAGGGTCTGAAGGATGGACATACAGAAAAAGAGGCCGAAGGCGGCCAGCAGCAGGCTTAAGAGCAGAAAGGCCAGCAGCGCTGTACGGACGCAGAGCCGGAGCTTTCCGTATTCCCGCGCGCCGAAATATCGTCCGGTCAGCACGCCCGCGCCCACGCCGCCGCCGATGGCGATGCAGATAAACACATTGGTCAGGGCATAGGAAGCGCCGATGGCAGCGAGAGCTTCTTCCCCCACGAAACGGCCCACAATCATGGAGTCGGCCATGGTATAAAACTGCTGAAACAGATTACCCGCCATCATGGGCAGGGCGAACAGCCAGATTGCCCGCAGGGGCTTTTCCCGAAGTAAATATTCCTTTTCCACAATCACAGCTCCTTTCCCCGGAATATGATACAGTAACCCAAATGGAATCTGGTGGAAGTATGTTTTCTGTTCTGGCACAGATATTTCTACTGGCGGCGGCCCTGTCGGCCGATATCTTTGCCGCCGGTTTCACATATGGAGCGGGCGGGATCCGGCTGTCTTCCGCGGCAGCGCTCCTTCTAACCACTCTGCCCGCGGTGGTGTTGACCCTGTCCATGGGGCTTGGTGGCGCAGCGGGAAGTTATTTCCCGGAAATCCTCGGACGAATTCTGGGGGCGATTCTGCTGGCAGCTCTGGGGGTCTGGAACCTGGCGGACCGCTCCGTCCACGAGGAGGTAACCCGGGCGGACAAAAATCAGGATCGCTTCGTGACCTGTCCGGAGGCGCTGGCCCTGAGCGCAGCTTTGTCACTGGACAGTCTGGCGGGCGGCGTGGGCGCAGGCACGGGCGGAGTAGTATACCTGGCGGCAGCCTTTCTATTCGGCGTGTTGACCGGCCTGACAGCTCTGTTTCTGGGAGAACACGCCGGGAAATGCGTCAGCGGCCGCATGAGGTTCCGGCCAGGTCAGGTGGGCGGAGGGGTGCTGTTGGTGCTGGCGGTGTTAAAATTACTTTGTTAAAATCAGAAGCTCATGGGCCAGCAGCGGCGCAGCCGCCAGCAGAATCAGCTGCATCCATTCTTCTGGGGTCAGACGACAGGTGCCGAAGGCTGTCACAAAATACGGAAATTCCGTCACCAGCACCTGCAGCCCGATGCCAATGGCGAAGGCGGCCAGCATCAGCTTATTTTCCAGATGGTTCATACGGAAAAAGCTGGTTTCCACGTCCCGCATCCCCACCGCGTGGAAAAGCTGGGAGATGCCAAGTACCGTGAAGGCGTAGGTCTGACAGCGGGTCAGAAGCTGTGGCTCGGCAAGCAGCAGGCGCAGGTTCGTCAGGCTCAGTGTCAGCCCATTGCCGCGAAGCTCTGCCACGGGCAGGCAGAGAAAGGCCGCCGTGCTGATAAAGGCAATCAGAAAGCCGTAGAGGAGCGTGCAGGAAAGTCCTCCTGCGGCGAACAGATTCTCATCCTTCGGGCGGGGCGGCCGGTGCATGAAATGAGACGGATCCTCCGGATCCACGCCCAGGGCCAGGGCGGGCAGGCTGTCGGTAATCAGATTGATCCAGAGAATGTGGCTGGGCTTCAGAGGCGGGCTGAAATTCAGTAGAATCGCCGCCAGCATGGTCATGATTTCTCCGAAATTCGAGGAGAGCAGGAAGAGCACAGCTTTCTTGATATTGGCGTAGATGCCACGGCCTTCGGCGATGGCTTTGGCGATGGTGGCGAAATTATCGTCGGTCAGGATGAGATCGGCGGCATTTTTTGCCACATCGGTGCCGGTGACGCCCATGGCTATGCCCACGTCGGCGGCTTTCAGGGAGGGCGCGTCATTGACGCCATCGCCGGTCATAGCCACGATGTGGCCAGAGGCCTTCAATGCCCGAACAATGCGCATCTTATGTTCCGGAGACACCTGGGCGAAGACCGAGCAGCGCCCGGCCTTCCGGGCAAATTCCCGATCCGGGAGGGCGTCGATCTGCGCGCCGCTCAGGCAGTCCGCAGGCTTTGTGGCGATTCCCAGCTCCCGGGCGATCACAAAGGCCGTATCGGGTCGGTCTCCGGTAATCATGACGGTCCGCACGCCCGCTTTCCGGAAATCCCGCACAGCCTGTACGGCTTCTGGGCGGATAGGATCCATCATTCCGGCGGCGCCGAGAAAGGTCAGATTTTGCTCCTTGGGTCGCCGGTCGCCTGTGCGCATACCGATGGCTAGCAGCCGAAGCGCCCGAGCAGACAGGGTATGCAGGGCGGCTTCGATGGTCCGGCGCATGGGCGGATCCAGAGGCACGGCGCGGCCATTCAGCAGAATGGTGTCACACCGCCGCAGGATCTCATCGGGAGACCCTTTGGTATAGGAAATGGAGCCGCTGTCCCGGCGGTGCAGGGTCGTCATCATTTTCCGCCCGGAATCAAAGGCGATTTCCCCGATGCGCGGCTGATCTTGTTCTAAGGCAGGACGGGAGAGGCCGAAGCGTCCGGCCAGATCGAGAAGGGCCAGCTCGGTGGGATCGCCCAGGCGGGAATCCGTATCCAGGACGGCGTCGTTGCAGAGGGTCAGTCCGGTGAGAAAAAGCCAGTCACGCTCCGGATGGAGTCTGGCGGCTTCCAGGATGTGCCCGTCGGTCCAGCAGGCGGTGACGGTCATGCGGTTCTGGGTCAGAGTCCCGGTCTTGTCGGAGCAGACCACGCTGACACAGCCGAGGGTTTCCACACTGGGGAGACGCTTCACGATGGTATTGACGCGGACCATGCGGGAGACACTTAAGGCCAGCACCAGGGTTACCACGGCAGGCAGACCTTCGGGAACAGCGGCCACAGCCAGGGAAATGGCCGTAATCAGCATTTCCGGGATATCCCGTTGCTGGAGGACGGCAATGGCGAAGAGCAGGGCGCAGAGGAGCACAGAGACAATGCTTAAGACGCGTCCCAGGTCGGCCAGGCGGTGCTGAAGCGGCGTGGTTTCTGTGTGCTCATTTCCTATCAGACGGGCGATGCGGCCCACCTGCGTGTTCATGCCGATGGCTGTGACGACGCCCTCGCCCCGGCCGTAGGTCACATTGGTTGACATAAATGCCTGGCTGTGGTCGGCCAGATCCTTTTCCACCGGGACAGATTCGCCGGTCAGGGCGGATTCCTCGATTTTCAGGTTGGTGACGGAGGTCAGGGTCAGATCCGCCGGAACCTGTCGTCCGGCGTCCAGGCAGACGATATCGCCGGGAATCAGATCAGGGGCCGGGATTTCCACGATCCGCCCATTTTCCCGGATGAGGGCGGTGGGGCTGGTCATCTGCTTCAGGGCGTCCAGGGCCTTTTGGGCCTTGCCCTCCTGCACGACACCGACGCACGCATTTACCAGGATAACGGTCAGGATAATGACGGCGTCGCTGAACTCCGAAAGGAGCATGGAAATGGCTGCAGCCATGAAGAGTACGAAGATCAGCGGGTCGTTCAACTGCTCCAGAAAGGTTTCGATGGGTGTTTTCCGGTGGCCGTCGATGAGAATATTTTGTCCGCGCCCAGGCGCGGCGGGGCTGTCAGCGTATTTCATAGGGCAAGTATCCTTTCCTGTTTGTCTTAGGATATGAAAAAAAGGACAAAGGTATACCAGATTTCGGGGTTGCCAAGGGTGGGTTGATCGCCTATAATGTAATAGAAACAGTTCAGGCATACTGCTGTGCAGCCAGATTTTATGCTTGCATAAGAATCTGGCTGTATAGCAGTATGCACTAAGTGCCATGATATAAGCAAAAATGAGCTGCGCAGCAGCGGGGAGCTCCGCATATATGCGAAATTACGCGAAAGCGTGATACCTGTGCATCGCGAAGCGTGTTACGGCGAACGAAGTGAGCAGTAACGTTTTTTTGCGAAGGCGCGCTGAACGTACGTTATCATAAAACAGGAGGATATACGGATTGAATAGAGAAATGGTTATCGTTCTCGATTTCGGCGGCCAGTACAATCAGCTGGTGGCGCGCCGCGTCAGAGAATGTAATGTATACTGCGAAATCTACTCTTACAAGACCGATATCGAGAAGATCAAAGCCATGAATCCCAAGGGAATCATCCTGACGGGAGGACCAAACAGCTGCTACGAGCCGGATTCACCGACTTACACAGACGAGCTGTTCAAGCTTGGTATTCCGGTTCTGGGTCTGTGCTACGGCGCTCAGCTCATGAGCCATGTGCTCGGCGGCAAGGTGGAGCGCGCGGACGTAAGAGAATACGGTAAGACTGAGGTGCTCATCGACAAGACAGCATCCAAAGTATTTGAGGGCGTGAGCCCGAAGACCATCTGCTGGATGAGCCATTTTGACTATATCTCAAAGATAGCGCCCGGCTTCGAAATCACAGCCCACACCGCAGACTGCCCGGTGGCAGCCGCCGAGGACGAGGCGCATAAGCTTTATGCGATTCAGTTCCATCCGGAGGTGCTGCATACCGCTGAGGGAACGAAGATGATCAATAACTTCGTGAAGAATGTCTGCCAGTGCGCAGGCGACTGGAAGATGGACGCTTTCGTAGAGAACACGATCAAAGACATCCGTGCGAAGGTTGGCGACGGCCGTGTACTGCTGGCCCTGTCCGGCGGCGTGGATTCCTCTGTGGCGGCAGGACTTCTGTCCAGAGCCATCGGCAAGCAGCTGACCTGTGTATTTGTGGATCACGGTCTCCTTCGTAAAAATGAGGGTGATGAGGTAGAACAGATCTTCGGACCGAACGGCCAGTTTGACCTGAACTTTATCCGTGTCAACGCCCAGGAGCGTTACTATAAGAAGCTGGCAGGCGTGACTGAACCGGAGGCAAAGCGTAAGATCATCGGCGAGGAATTCATCCGTATTTTCGAGGAAGAGGCGAAGAAGATCGGCGCTGTGGATTTCCTGGCCCAGGGAACCATTTACCCGGACGTGGTAGAGAGTGGTCTTGGCGGAGAATCCGCAGTGATTAAGTCCCACCATAACGTAGGCGGTCTTCCGGATTTCGTTGATTTCAAGGAAATCATTGAACCTCTGCGGGACCTGTTTAAGGACGAGGTCCGTAAAGCGGGTCTGGAGCTTGGCCTTCCGGAAAGCCTGGTATTCCGTCAGCCCTTCCCGGGTCCCGGTCTGGGTATCCGTATCATCGGCGAGGTCAATGCCGAGAAGGTACGTATCGTCCATGACGCTGACTTCATCTACCGGGACGAGGTAGACAAGGCGGCCGCAGCTTACAAGAAGGAACATGGTGAGAACCCGAAGTGGCTGCCGAACCAGTACTTCGCAGCTCTGACCAATATGCGTTCCGTAGGCGTTATGGGTGACGAGAGAACCTATGATTATGCCGTAGCGTTAAGAGCGGTGAATACCATTGATTTTATGACCGCAGAGGCAGCAGAGATACCGTTTGCGGTGCTGCAGAGCGTCATGAGCAGAATTATCAATGAAGTGCGGGGAGTGAACAGAGTATTCTATGATCTGACCAGCAAGCCGCCTGGAACGATTGAGTTTGAGTAACGGACAGAACCCTGGAAATGCTGATAGAATGGGCATTTCTGGGGCCTTTTTATGTGGATTGGCTCTAAAATGGCTCTAATTAGGTGATGAATACTGGGGTTATGGCGGGTATCATGATACCTGCAAAGAATGATTGCTATTCCTGAATCTTCATGCTACAATACATCTACAGAAAGTGCCTATGACAGGGTGAGGTAGCCTCCCGAGTTTATGATACCGGGCAACCGGAATACATAGGAAGGGAGGTGGCGCCGATGACAGCTTATGAGATCGTTTCGATTTTCATTGGGATATTAGCATTATTGATGTCCTTTGGAAGCTTGATTGTAGCGTTGCTTGCCTTTCTCGATAAGAGAAACAAGCGAAAATAAAAATGCCTATCCTGTCTGACCCACAGGATAGGCGGTGTCCGTAAGGACATTTCTTTAGCCTAAACTCGGAGCATCCACCATTGGAGTGGGTGCTTTCTGTTTACTTAAATACTAGCATCTTATGTCTGATAATTCAAGGGTTTTCTTTAATTCGGATAAAGTTTTACAGAAATCCCAGTAGTCCCCTTTTTCACTATCATGCTATCATCCAGCAAATGATTTCTGATTTCTTCCATGTTATTTTCAAATTCCTGGCGTTCTTCAATGGAGGGCTTTTCTTCACTATTCTCAAAATCTGCTTGTACCTGTTTAGCACGAAGATATGTACATAATTTCTGGTTAATGGCAGGATGAACAAAAGAAATTTTTAGAGTGGAGGGAATGTAATTTCCATTCCTATCCTTTTCAGCCTCAAAATGCATATCTGTCTGTTCATCCATTTTAAAGAGCAGGGACAGGACATCAGATACGGTTTCAATGTCGAAATCCATGAAAATATTGATACTGATACCCAGCGCATTTGCAATTTTCAGAAGCTGATCTGGTTTTGGGTTGCGTATACCATATTCGTATTTCTTGATAGTTGCAGGGTTTATACCAGACAGTTGTCCAAGCATATCCTGTGAGATTCCACGCATGTTCCGAAAATATTTAATCTTTTCTCCAGTAGTCATGGAAATGGCTCCTTTCGGTTTGATATTCCTATTTTATCACAAAAGAACACATTTGTGCACATAAAATTAAAAAACACTTGACAGACACAAATGTGTACTATAAAATACGAATAAAGGAACACAAAAGTGTACCGGAAAATAACAGGAGAAAGGAATGAGGAGAATGGAAAATACGAAGAAAATGTATGTAACTGCAACGGAAGCGGCGGAGCTGCTGGGAGTATCTAATGGATATGCTTATAAAATCATTCGGGGGTTGAATGACGAGCTGAAAGCGAAAGGATACAGGACAATCAGCGGTAAGGTTCCTACGAAGTATTTTGAGGAAAAGTTTTACGGATTGACGGTAGCTGTGTAAGGAGGTGGTTTTATGCCGGCAACAAGAGATGGGAAGATGTGGCGCAGCCAGTTCTATTATAAGGATTGGCAGGGCGTCAGTCATAAGAAGAACAAGAGGGGATTTAAGACAAAGGCAGAAGCGGAACAGTGGGAACGGGATTTTCGACAGCAACAGGAGAAAAATCTGGATATCAATTTTGAGAACTTCGTTCAAATTTATTATGAGGATATGGAACATCGATTGCGTGAGAATACCATGCGGACAAAGAAGTTTATCATTGATTTAAAGATTATTCCGTATTTCAAGAAAAAGAGGGTGTGTGATATTAAGGTTTCGGATGTCCGTGCCTGGCAGAATATGTTGATAAAGAAAGGGTATTCGGAAACATATCTGAAAACAGTCAACAATCAGTTAGCGGCCATTTTCAACTATGCAGTGCGATATTATGATCTGAAAGACAATCCGTGTCGCAAGGCTGGAACCATTGGAAAAAGTCATGCAGGAGAGAGGGAAATTTGGACGAAGCAGGAATTTAAAGAATTTCTTACCACAGTAGAAGATAAGCCAGAAACGAGGATGGCCTTTTTGATTCTGTACTGGACAGGTATGAGAATCGGGGAATTGTTGGCGTTGACTTATAAAGATATTGATTTTGAAAAACGTACGATTTCCGTAAACAAGTCATATCAGCGTCTTGAAGGCAAAGACATTATTACACCGCCCAAAACACCGAAAAGTAAACGGATCATTACGATACCGAACTTTCTGAAAGAAGAATTGGAGGAATATATTTCACATTTGTATGGAGTTATGGAGAATGAAAGAATGTTTCGTTTTACAAAGTCTTATATGGAGCATGAGATGGTTCGAGGGATTAAGGCTTCCGGGGTAAAAAGAATAAGGCTTCATGATCTACGACATTCCCACGCTTCACTGTTGGTAGAGATGGGATTTACACCATTGGCGATTGCGGAGCGATTGGGGCATGAAAAAATCGAGACAACATTGAACACTTATTCCCATCTGTATCCCAATAAACAAGGAGAGCTTGCGGATAGGTTGGAAGAGGAAAACAGTAAGGAGGAGATGTAAATGAGTGGTGTTCACAAATATTCGACCATCAGCTTTCGAGTATCACCCCGAGAGAGGGAGGAGATCGAAGCCAGAATTTTAGCCAGTGGTTTATCCAAGAAAGACTATTTTGTCCGTTCCTGTATTTACAATCAAGTCTGTGTGGTTGGAAAAAAGGAAGTGATTTATCAGTTAGTAGAAGAAGTGAAGGATATGCAGACAAATATTCAGGAAGTGACAGAACAATTTGAACAATCAGAGGTTATCCTGTCTGAAGAAGGGATGCAGGATATGAAAAATGATTGTCTGGACATGTTAAAGGCTATTCTGTGGATGCTGGATGGGGCCAGATATCTATGGGAAGATAAAGAGAAAAATGTCCCTGTCGATTGACAAGGACATTTCCCTACAAAGGCAGAGCCTATGTAACTATATCTCGCAAATATAGTATAACAAAAGCTCTGCTGAAACTCAATGGAATGTTTTAGTGGAGGGTGTAAATGGAAGAAAAAAGAGAGAAAAATTATCGTTTAATCAATATGAATGATGTGGAGGCCAGAAAGGTAGACTGGCTGTGGTATCCCTATATTCCTTATGGAAAAGTGTCGATTGTGCAGGGCGATCCGGGAGAGGGAAAAACAACATTTATCCTGCGGCTGGCGGCGCTGCTCACAAAGGGAGAACCGCTTCCGGGGGAGGAGGGACAGAATCTCAGGGAACCTATCAACGTGATATATCAGAACGCAGAGGACGGCCTGGAAGACACCATAAAGCCCCGCCTGCTGGAGGCAGGAGCTGACTGCAGCCGGGTGATGGTTATAGACGAAAGCCTTAAGAGCCTGACCATGACGGATGAAAGGCTGGTCAGAGCGATTAAAGAAACAGGGGCGAAAATGGTAGTCTTAGATCCGATACAGGCCTATCTGGGGGCTAACGTGGATATGCACCGGGCAAATGAGATCCGGGCGGTTCTGAAACGGCTGGCAAGGATAGCCGAAGAATGCGACTGCGCTATTATCCTTATCGGTCACATGAACAAGGCCAGCGGCAGCAAATCTACTTACCGGGGGCTTGGTTCGATAGATTTTCAGGCAATGGCCCGGAGTGTGTTGGTGGTTGGCCGGGTAAAGAACGATCCGACCCTGCGTGTAATCGCCCATGACAAGAGCAGCCTTGCACCGGAGGGAGCTTCGATTGCGTTCCGGTTGGACAAGGAGAATGGCTTTCGCTGGGAAGGTCCCTGTGATATCACGGTGGACGAACTGCTTTCCGGGACGAGTAAAGGAGAGAAAACAAAGGGCGCAAAATCTTTTTTGTTGGAGATTCTGGCGGATGGTCAGAAATCCTGCAATGAAATCATGGACGCAGCAAAGGAGAAAGGTATCAAAAAGAAAACACTCTGGAACGCAAAAAAGGAACTGAATATTGATAGCGTAAAGGTTGGAAGTCAGTGGTACTGGATGCTGTAGCCGGGGAAGATGGCAAGATTCCCTTTTCTATAGACAGGGTGATCTTGCTATCTTGAATGGCAGAAGCAGAAAAGCCCCCGGCAGGGCGCAACAGCAGCTTTTGATGGACACTTGTGTCTGTCAAAAGTGCTTTTGCGTTACTTTCGACGAAAGTAACAAAGCCTGCGCCGTTTCCGGCGCTTATAAGACAGATAAAAGGAGAGATGCCTATTGGAGAGAACAATCAGCGGAATGATGGGAAAAGGCTCGGTCAACCACAATACGAGAGCATTTAGCGCGAAGAATGTGGACAGAGAGCGGAGTGTCAACAACGTGAATTTTTGCCATAAGAGTATCAAAAAAGTATACCATGAACTTTTCGACGAAGCCCTGGAACGGTACAACGCAAAGCAGAAACGGAGTGATAGAAAGATAGACAGCTATTATGAGAAAATCCGGCAGAGCAAGCAGGAAAAGTTGTTCCATGAGGTCATTTTCCAGATTGGAAATAAGGACGATACCAATGTGAAAAGCGAGGAGGGACAGCTTGCAAAGGAAATACTGGTAGATTTCATGCAGGATTTTCAGGAGCGGAATCCGAACCTCTATGTGTTTTCGGCACACCTGCACATGGACGAGGAGACGCCGCATGTCCACATAGATTTTGTCCCATTTATCCGTAACAGCAAGCGTGGCCTTGACATCAGAGTATCACTGAAAGGCGCACTGGCGGAGCAGGGATTCCGGGGCGGCACACGGGGCGATACGGAATGGAATCAGTGGATAGAATCAGAGAAGCAGGAGCTTGCTCTGGTCATGGAGCAGTACGGAGTGCGGTGGAAACAGCTCGGAACCCATAACAAGCATTTATCGGTACTGAATTATGAAAAACAGGAACGGGAGAAAGAATTATGGGAGCTGCAGCAGACGATTACGTCGAGCAGGGAAGACCTGCTGGACATCTATGATAGGCAGGACGAAGCAAGAGAACGGATAGAACGTACACGTGAAAGAAAGGAGCGATTAGAGGATGAAATAGACGAGCTATTTGCTACCAGTGAAGAACTTCATTCCGATACAGAAGCATTAAAGGAAACCAGAAATCAGTTGCTGTCAGACAATGAGGAATTGGAGAAACAGCAGAAGAAGCTGCAACGGGAACTGGATAAAATGGTGGAATCGAAAGAGGTCATGGAACGAAATATCCATGCTTATGATGAAGAATTGCGGTGGCAGCTTCCGGAGCCGGGAGCTTTAATGAGCGCCAAGGCCTATCGGGACAAGAAGGCGTTACCGCTGCTGGAAAAACTGAAAGAGTTGGTAAAGAACCTGACGATCAAAAGTGTACAGCTTGCAGAGACGGTGAAAAGGCTGACAGACCGGGTAGATACGCTGGAATCGCAGGTGGGATATCTACGGGAGAAAAACAGAGATCAGCAAGACAGAATCGAGGAGCTGGAGGAGAAAGAAACGAATTTTGAGTATTTGAAAGATTACCTCGGTAAAAGTGAGGTAGAGGGGATTGTGGAATACGCAAGGTCAAAAGAGCAGGCCGACAGAGAAAAGGAACGTTACTATGGAAGAGGCAGATAGGGAGGAAGCGGGAGTATGACAGATATGGAAAAGAAAGTCCTGATGAGGATATGTACTAAAATTGTGGCGGAAACAGAACTTTATGTGACAGATCCGGAAATGCAGAACCTGATAGACTGGGTTTGCGTGTCGGGGCAGATAAAGAAGAATAACAATAGAATCCGGGAACTGACCGGGGAATATAAGCAGATAGAATCGGGCTGCAGGGAGGGGGTGAGAGAGAAGCTGGAACGTATGAAAGAGGTCTGTAGGGAACGGGATAATCTATTTGAACAGCAGAATGATTTAAAAGAGCGGCAGCGTCGGATAGAAAAAGCGATGTAATAATGAATGCAGGGGCGTGGCAGTATGTGCTGCGCCTTATAGCTGACAATGTATTTGCTGTTTGACAGTAGAGGAGGAGACAGGTAAAATAATACATAAAAC
Organism: Laedolimicola ammoniilytica; assembly: GCF_025567165.1. Lineage (NCBI taxonomy): Bacteria > Bacillati > Bacillota > Clostridia > Lachnospirales > Lachnospiraceae > Laedolimicola > Laedolimicola ammoniilytica. The sequence continues at coordinate 14,003 of NZ_JAOQKC010000025.1, read as the reverse complement.
TGAATAGTTTGAGCTGAATTTTATTTTTTACCCATATACTAAAGTATAATAGAGTATATAGTGAAGTAGTATGCGACTAATAAATCTTTTGGTTTATCGGTACAATGTAGGTATCATAGACCAGAGGAGAGGTGTATATTGCTTGCGTGTAGAAGAGTATATTCCATTGAGAATAACAGAGTTATGCGAAAAACGAGGATATACCAAGTATCGCCTATCTCAACTTACAGACATGTCACAAACAGCGTTAGCAAATATTATAAACCAGAAGAGTATACCAACTGTTGTGACACTAGAGAGAATCTGTGAAGCATTCGGCATTACATTAGCGCAGTTCTTTGTCGAAGATGGCGGCAGATTAAATCTGACAGAAGAGCAAAACGAGATACTTGAAATATGGGATGGCTTGGAGACAAAGGAACGGGAAATATTCCTATCCTTTATCAGAAGCCTAAAGAAGTAAGGACAGTTCAACTAGGATTGAGCTGTTCTTTTTTGTATGAGAGGAGAGAACGGGCGCAAAGGAAAAATAAGCAGGAGGATAGACAAATGGAAAAAGAATTAGAATTAACAATAGAAGGATATCTGCTTTGGCAGACCCTTGATTCCTTACCGGAAAATGAACAGCGATTCATTCGATTGATTATTGGATATGGTGCCAGTGGCTTGATTTCAGATGATGATTATAGTTTTCTGTTGCAATACCTGATGACGAAGGATAAGGAGTTGTATGAGGCCAGGGAGAAGATTAAGAGGCTTTCATAAAGGACGGTTTTGTAGTAGAATAGGGGTGTACAAATCGGAATTTGTCGGGAAGTTGCAGAGAGCGTAAAATCGGAATATTGCTGCTATCAATATTTGAAAAATTGTGCTGATTTAACAGAAGTTTTTATAGGAGACACGAATGTGATAACAGAAATAATTTTTTCGGATTATTATAGAACATTTTTATTGTGTATATTATCTATTGGGGTTGTTTTTTTTATGCGAAATGCAAGTATAAGAAAAAAAGTACTTGCATTAGCAGGATACGAATTTATTGTATTTTTACTTTTTCTTTGGATATTTATTGTATGCATAATTTTTACTGAATTTGATTATGAATCAATAATAGCTATTGTGCAATGGGAATTAAAGTGGATACTTTATTTTACAATAAGTATAATATTGCAGTTTGCAATGTACTATTTTTTCTGGAAAAAAAGTAAAATATTAAAGATAGTGACTTTACTATTTAGTCTTATTATTGTTATTGTCCCATTGCATGTATTTGATTTTACTTGAAATAACAAAATAAAAAAATGAAATCCGACAAATGCAAACTATAAAACAAATAGAGCAAACATAATCAGTTTATTTATATGCGTAATATTGTACAGACTTATGTGTATTGTATGAAAGAACGATAAAATTCAAGTTTATAGGGGTATCAGTTGGGAATTGTATAAACATGGTGCTGGCACCATGTGACAGAAACCAACAAGGGGAAATTCACTGCTGTGGGAATGGCTCTATTTTGGCTCTAAAAATATAGAATGGCATAAATATAAGAGTGATTTTGGAAAAATAGAGTGAATAAAATTACAATAACACAAGGAAAATAATTCAATTCAAGCTATCCGCCGAGGAGTTTGAATAATTAAAATTCTATATGGGTTATTTTAGATGACAGGCAGTCTATGAGATTGCCTGTTGTTTTTCTATTAGGTTGTATTTTAAGGAAATAGACATTGAAATTCGTTATCAACGTAAAATTTTAACTGTGGATTTATTTATGAGATGGTGTGTGATATACTTGTAGCACAAGTGTAGAGCATATTTGAAAAATAGAATGGGAGGGGTGAAGAGAAAATATGAAGAATATGAAAATAGATGCCAATGGGACAGAAATCAGAGTGATGGGCGATGTTGTTAATGAAGATGCATATATTTCTCTTACAGATATTGCCAAGTATAAAAATCCGGATAATGCTTTTATTGTAGTTGCCAATTGGATGCGTAACCATTCTACAATTTCATTCTTAGGATTGTGGGAACAGATTCACAATCCTAATTTTAAACCTATCGAATTCGATAGGTTTAAAGCAGAGTCGGGAGATAATGCTTTTACATTGACACCACAACAGTGGATAAAAGCAACAGATGCAATCGGTATCGTATCAAAATCAGGACGATATGGCGGTACTTATGCACATACAGATATTGCTTTTGAGTTTGCTTCATGGATTTCACCGGAGTTTAAGCTTTATATCATCAAAGATTATCAGCGATTAAAGAAAGATGAAGCAGATCGGTTAGCGATTGGCTGGGATGTAAAGAGAGAACTTTCAAAAATAAACTATCGTATCCATACAGATGCAGTAAAAGAATTTTTAATAACTCCCACATTATCTCCGCAGGAAATGGCATATACATACGCTTCAGAAGCGGATATTTTAAATATGGCTTTGTTTGGAAAAACAGCAGCACAATGGAGAAGCGAAAAAGAAATAAAAGGGAAAACTCCTAATATCAGAGATTTTGCTTCAGCGGAAGAATTGGTTGTGCTTATCAATCTGGAAGATACGAATGCAGACTTGATAAGACAGGAAGTGCCTAAAATTGAAAGGTTAAAAATATTACGAGAGAAAGCGTATAGACAATTAGAACTTTTGAAAAAGAACCAAGATACGATTGAGGTACTAAAGAAAAATCTTATTGAAGGTACGGAAGTAGGTAATTGATGATTTAAACAAGAGTGTTTATGATATTTGTCAGAATATATGGTTGGTATGTATGATGATTAAGTGTTGTTGTCAATATAGGTAATGGCATAGTAATAACCAGTATATGTCGCATGGGATAAAAGTTTAAATCCTCAGAATAAAAATGACGAAAGGAATAAGATGGCACTTACAAATGCTTATTTACAGACTACAAAGAATTTACATAGTATTATAAATTCTGTTATTAGTGCGAAAGCTCCTGAGCGGTTCACGAACAAGTTTTTAGAAGATTTGGGGTTTAAGAGTTCGAATGATAGGTTATATATCGGCCTTTTCAAGGCGTTAGGGTTGCTTGATGAGAATAACTCTCCTACTTCAAGATATCATCAACTTTTAGACCAAGCTGAGATGGGAAAAGTTTTAGCTGTTCATCTTCTGAGATGTTAGCACAGGAATATGTCGAGTGTTTAGCATTGGATTTACTAGATGACGAAAAAGTTAATGCAGCTAAGCTTATGGCAACGGTATATACTGCAATTGCAGCTTTTGAAAACACTGTTAGGCAATTTATAGTTAAAGTATTGTTAGAGCATAAAGGCGAAAATTGGTGGGAAGAGTGCGTATCTGAAAAGATTAGGAAAACTGCAGATAGCCGAAAAAAAGAGGAGGAAAAAATACGATGGCATACACCTCGTGGTGATTCCATGATTAACTATACTGAATTTGGAGATTTAGCCTCTATAATGAGCCAAAATTATGAACTTTTTGAAGTCCATATTGTCTCCATAGATTGGGCAAGGCAGATTTTTCAAACGATTGAGCGTTCTCGAAATGTAATAATGCATAGTGGGGAATTGGGGCGAAAAGGAATTACTTTTATGCTATACATAAGTCATAGGAGTTTGGAATACAGGTATTATATGGCTCCATTTTGGCTCTAAAAATTTTAGATGAGGTACACAAAAATGCGAAATAAGATGAATATGAAAAATAAAATGCACAAATGTGTACCGAGAAACAGCCAGATAAATCTCTCCGCCCAAGAGTTTGAATAACAAATTAAAATGCCGGAAGCTTGTATTCATGGGATAATCAAAGTTCTTGAGGGTTTGCCAAACTTGTTGATGGTTTTTCGTGAGGGTTTGGCATAAAAAATAGCATAGTTGTTGAGGGTTCTTCGTGAGGGACTAACTTGAGGGGATGAGATAGGGTCTGGTATAACACCAGACCCTTAAATAATATTTAGTCTATTTCGTATTCTTCCGGATAGGGGATTCCGTGCTCATCCAGGAGATGTCGTAGCTCTTGAATATATTTGTACTTGTGTTCAATCTCAATCCAGTTTCCGTGGCATAACGTGTGGCATTCTTCTAATTCTTGTCTTGTAAGTTCATAATCGAGCCAGAGTATACATTTATGATCTTTGCTAAAAACACAATAGTTTTCCATAGAATCCTCCTTTATCTGTATTCACACCAAAGGTGTGTATTTACAGTATAAAGGAAATATATGTAATAGAGCCTAATAAGGTGGCTATGAATTACCGGAATATATGGCTCTCATTCTCCGGAATGGTGGCTCTCAAAGTCCGGACAGGTGGCTCAAGAGAGCCCCGGAATAATCAAGCCTATCACTTTTATATGAAAGAGTAAATATCGACTGTGCGAGAGTAGATTCCACCGCATAAGCGGGCGGTGGAATTTAAATAAAAAATTTAGGGTAACAATCAGTTATTCAATTATGTATTTACAACCGTATTTTTTTTTAGTAGAATTATTAAAAATGAGTAAAGGATTACCCATATGAAAGAAAATAAATTATCTATTAAAGATATTGCAAGGCTGGCAGGAGTATCTGTTGCGACAGTATCTCGTGTGATCAATCAAAATGGCCGTTTTTCAAAAGAAACGGAAAGGAAAGTATTGGATATTATAGAACAATATAATTATAGACCGAATGAACTGGCACGAGGACTTCGCGTCCATAAAGCACAGGTCATTGGGGTTATTGTTCCGGATATCACAAATGAATTTTTTGCACATATTGTAAAGAAAATTGAGAATGAACTGATAAAGAAGGGATATATGGCAATTATCTGTGATACTAACGATGAGGTAGAGCTGGAGGGAGAATATATAGAAATGTTGAAAGCTCTGCAAATTGGTGGCATTATATATGTTAGTGGTGATCAAAAAATAAAACCAATCGAAAATATTCCGGCAGTATATATAGACCGTCAGCCTAATTTTGCAGATTCTCAACATTTTGCAGCATTTATTGGGAGTGATAATCGGCAAGGCGGATATATTGCAACAAAACGACTGTTAGAAGCTGGAAAAAAGAAGATAGCAATTGTATTGCAAAATAAAGCAATTGCTACACAGGAATACAGATTAAACGGTTATATTCAGGCTTTGAAAGAGGCCGGGCAGGCATATGATGAGAGCTTGGTAAGACGGGTTGATTTTGTAAATGAAGAACAGGGATATCAGGCTACTCGCTATATTTATGAAGAGATACATGATGTAGATGGCATTTTTTATTCATCGGATCGTTTGGCTGTTGGAGGACTTAAGTTTTTTTATGACAGGAAAATATCGGTACCAGAGCAGATTGCGGTGATAGGCTTTGACGATATACCGCAATGTACACAAGTGATACCTAATTTAACAACCGTGCACCAACACTATATGGAATTTGGAGAATTGGCAGCAGATACGATCATTCGAATGATACATTCTGATACGGGATATTCCAAGCACATTTTGCCGGTAGAGTTAGTTGAGAGGGAGACTGTATAGCAGTAGAATATTAACATATGTAATAATATATTAAAGATATAGGAGATCTTCTGTGATTATATAGATGTATAAATCACAGGAGATCTTATTTTATGCATATAAAAAGCATGTCTTGGAGTACAAGACGAATTTCAGAGGAGTCAGTATATTCATATCGGGTATCTACCTGTAGAAATGATTGTATAAGCTGCATAGTTAGCAAACTCTTACAGGACATATTGCACAATTGTTTTGAAGTAATTAAATGACTACAAGTAATACTGTAAATAGAAAAAAAATATTGACAAGAAGTGGGTAAACGATTACAATAAACCCATAGAGTAATCGTTTACCCAAATGCAACATGATGATTGCTATAAAATGAAAGATATCGAAGAGTTAATAAAAGGAGGGTTCCAATGAAAAAGCAATCTATGAACAGGGGTGGTTTTCAAAAGTTGATACAGAAAGGAAAGAAATGACAAAAAAGATGTATAAAAATAAATAAATGGAAAAGTGAGAGTTGGATAATGGGATTCACATATCTCGTGGTTACTTTCACGGAAAGGTGGATGATATATGTTATATGGTATATATTATGCTTATTGGGAAAAGGAATGGGGTGGAGATTTTATTCCCTATATACGGAAAGTTAAAAAATTAGGATTTGATATTCTGGAGGTGGCATGTCATAATTTTTCTGATACAGAAAATGAGTATCTGTATCAGTTAAAAGAAGCAGCTGATGCTGAAGGGATAATTTTGACAGGCGGATATGGAAATGATTCAACACATAACATTTCTGGTGCAGATCCGATGATTGTAAAAGCTGCTTTTGATAAATTTGAGAAGACTTTTCAAAAAATGAATATTGCCGGAATTAAACTGCTTGGAGGAAGCTTGTATTCCTATTGGCCTGTAGATTATTCCTTACCACTTAATAAAAAAGAAGATATGAAAAGAGGAATCGAGAATGTTCGAATTCTTGCGGATATGGCAGCAGAATATGAAATTACTCTGGGAATGGAAGTGCTGAATCGTTTTGAAGGGTATATGCTAAATACCTGTGAAGAAGCCGTGGACTTTGTATCAAAAATTGATCGACCCAATGTCAAGGTAATGTTAGACACCTTCCATATGAATATCGAAGAGGATTCTTTTGGTGATGCAATACGCATGGCGGGGAAATATCTGGGTCATCTTCATTTAGGAGAGGCAAATAGAAGACCGCCATTTCGGGGAGGACGAATCCCGTGGGACGAGATTGGAGAAGCACTACATGATATAGAATATACAGGCACTGTTGTGATGGAACCTTTTGTGCGAATGGGTGGAACAGTGGGAAAAGATATTCGTATGTGGCATGATTTATCTGATAATTGTCCAGATGAAAAGCTAGACCAGGATGTGGCAGAATCGGTAAGATTTTTAAGGGAAATATGGGAATAGAAAACAGATTAATAGAAATTTTAACCGTTGAGTATATACTGGTTAACTAAGAGAGAACTTCTGGATAATCAAAGTTCTTGAGGGTTTGCCAAACTTGTTGAGGGTCTTTCGTGAGGGTTTGGCATAAAAAAAGCATAGTTGTTGAGGGTTCTTCGTGAGGGGCTGAGAAGAGGGGCTTTCATGAGGGACTAACTTGAGGGTATGAGATAGGGTCTGGTATAACACCAGACCCTTAAATAATATTTAGTCTATTTCGTATTCTTCTGGATAGGGGATTTCGTGTTCATCCAGGAGATGTCGTAGCTCTTGGATATATTTGTACTTGTGTTCAATCTCAATCCAGTTTCCGCGGCACAACGTGTGGCATTCTTCTAATTCTTGTCCTGTAAGTTCATAATCGAGCCAGAGTATACATTTATGATCTTTGCTAAAAGCACAATAGTTTTCCATAGAACCCTTAAAATTCATCTTCTTCAAAATATGTGACAGGATTATAATCAGATACGGTATTGATTTCCTAAGCAAACTCGCTTATGATCTGAGTCGGAATATATTGCTATTATCCACAGTTACGGAGCGAGTGTTATCAACAGCGATAACAAACTGATAACATTAGCCCATATAGGCAGGATAATATGGATAAATCAAAAAATCGAAAGAAAAGCAAACACGGCAATAAATAATCTCTAAACAAAATTGATTAGTGATTGTCGAGTTTGAGTAACAGACAGAACCCCGGAAATGCTGATAAAATCGGCATTTCCGGGGACTTTTTATGGCGTTTGGATCTAAAATGACTCTAATTAGTTGATGAATATGGGGATTATGTCAAGTTTAAACCTATCGAATCCGATAGGTTTGAAGTATAAATCCTGAAATAAAATCAGTTGCGGAAATACAAACTGAAAACGTATTCCCGTAACTTTTTTATAGCTTCTCCACCTCCACCAAATTCGTGTGCTGCCCATTTCCCCTCGCAAAGGGCGTCGGCCGTTGTGACGTCAGCACATTAATGGATCCGCGTACATCCACCCCATTATCATCCGGGGTATACCAGGCGCCTTGGGACAGGGCGGTGACGCCTTTGGCGATGCGGTCTGTGATTTTGGCTGGCACTTTTATCTGGCCGCGGTCGTTGTATATAAGGACCAGGTCACCGTCCTGGATACCGCGGGTAGCAGCGTCTTCCGAGTGAATCCAGAGCTGCTGGGGGTCCAGCTTGCGAAGTCTGGGATTATTGTCGTGGACGGTGTGGCTGCGGGCTTTGGTATGCCAGCCGGACAACTGCAGCGGATACCGCCGGGTCAGTGGGTCCTCGGGCCCTTCGGGAGGCGCCACATATCTGGGGATAGGCGGTATAAAGTCCTTAAGGGGCGCGTGCCATAATTTTGTGGAAAAAAGCTCAATCCGGCCGCTGGGCGTGGGGAACGGGTGATGAGCTGGATCCCGGACTTCCTTTTCAAAAGGAATGGGATAGCCCTTTTCCTCGTATTTATAGATGCCTTTTTCACGGAAGACATTATATTCCGGAAGCTCCGGTTCCCGGGTACGCAGATCCTCATAGAGATAGCGCAGCCATTGCTCATAATCCCGCCCTTCCGTAAAGGCATCCTCCAGACCGATACGTCCTGCCAGCTCCCGAATCCAGTCGTATTCGGTCCGGCATTCAGAAAGGGGCTCGATGACCTTATTATTAAATCCGAGAAATTCCGTATATCGCCACGGTTTTGTGATATTTTCCTCTTCAAACATAGAGACGCCGGGAAGAAGCAGATCGGCAAATCTGGCGCTGGCAGTCATAAATAAATCTGAACAGACGATAAATTCACATTTGGAAGTATCTTTTAACAGCTTCACGGTGCGGTTAATATCCCCGTGCTGATTTATCAGAGTATTGCTGGCCAGATTGAAAATCATTTTGATATTGGAATCCAGGGTAAGGCCGGTGGGATTGTCAAAAATCCCCTGATGGCAGGTGCGGAGGCCGTCGTATTCGGTCATTTTCAGGCCGTGATCGACGGCGTCAGTCCAGAGAAATACGGGCAGTCTCCGGTTGTATGGATTATCCGGTACTGGAAATGAGGGCTGTTCATGGGTGGAACAGTCTCCGGTACCGCCGGCATAGCCGCCGCTGACACCCACATTTCCTGTAAGGCAGGAAAGCAAAATGGCGCCCCGGGCGCTCTGCTCACCGTAAGCATTGCGCTGGGGACCGTATCCTTGAATCAGAGCAGCAGGCCGGGCTGTGGCGTAGCGGACGGCCAGGCTCCGGATGGTTCCAGCTGGAATGCCGGTGATTTTTTCGGCCCACTCCGGTGTCTTGGGAATGCCGTCATGTTCGCCCAAGAGATAGGAGCGGCAGTTTTGGGACGGATCCGCGCCCTCCGGCATGTGGGCGCTATCAAAGCCGAGGCAGCAGTTATCCAGAAATGTCTGATCCTGAAGATCTTCCCTAAGAATTACGTAAGCCATGGCGTCCGCAAGGGCGCTGTCCGTAGCGGGACGGATGGGAATCCACTCGGCGTCCAGGGCCAGTACCGTGTCATTTTTCCGCGGATCAATGACAATGATGGGAATTCCGGCGGCCTTCGCTTTCTTCAGATAGAACAGTGTGCTGCTGTCAAATTTTGTCTCCGCCGGGTTATGGCCCCAGAGAATAATTAGGCGGCTGTTCATCCAGTCGGAAGGGTAGGTGCCGGTTTCGCAGGTGCCGTAGGTGATTTTCGTGGCGTTGCGGATGCAGGCGGAGCTATAGGAATTGTAGCAGCCGAGATACCCTCCGTCCAATGCCAGAAGCCGCTGCATCATACGGTCGCCGCACATGATGGCGCTGATGCCGCAGCCGTCGTTGATATACCGGGAACCGGGGCCGTAGGTATCGCGGATGCGGATGTATTCTTCGGTAAGGATATCCAGCGCTTCCTTCCAGCTGATGCGGACAAATTTCCCCTCGCCGCGCTCCCCGATCCGCTTCATGGGATAGCGTAGCCGATCCTCGCCTAAAAATGTTTTATGGTAGTTTAATCCCTTGGCGCAGGCGCATAAAGGAACCGGATGATCCGGCGTGCCCCTGGTTTCGGTGGAAAGCTTTTCAATCACGCCGTCGCGGACATGGGCGTAGATGATACAGCGTCCGCCACAGTTATTGCGCCCGGTGGTGGGGATGATTTTTATTTCACTCATGGGATGCAGGACCTTTCTCTGAAAATGTCTAATAGTGAGTATAGCATACCCGGAGATGTTCTGCGACAGGAATTTATTATATATTAAACCTATTGACAAAGTAGGAATATAAGTATATGATGAATAAAATATAGAAGTTGCAAGAAACGTTCCGACAGCCAACAGAGCTTCCGGACGGAACACAAGGAGAAGAAAAATGGACGATATTTCCAGAGAAGAGGCATTTGCCTTATTAAAAAAGTATAACAGGGATCCTTTCCATATCCAGCATGCGCTGACCGTAGAGGCTGTGATGAAATGGTACGCGCGGGAGCTGGGCTACGGCGCCGAAGAGGAGCACTGGGGTATCATAGGCTTGCTGCACGATATTGATTTTGAACTGTATCCGACGGAGCATTGCCTGAAAGCGCCGGAGCTTCTGCGGGAGGGCGGCGTGTCGGAGGATATCATTCACGCGGTCGTGTCCCATGGCTATGGCATCACAATCGAGTGCGGCGTGACCCTGGACGTAGAGCCAGTGCATGAGATGGAAAAGGTGTTGTTCGCGGCGGACGAGTTGACTGGCCTTATCTGGGCGGCTGCCTTAATGCGTCCCTCCAGGAGTACCAAGGACATGGAGTTGAAATCCCTGAAGAAGAAATACAAGAGCAAGGGCTTCGCCGCAGGCTGCTCCAGAGAAGTCATCGAGCAGGGAGCGGAACGGCTTGGCTGGCCGCTGGAGAAGCTGTTGACCATGACGCTTCAGGCTATGGCGGACAGCGAGGACGAGATCAACCGGGAGCTGGAAGCGGAACAGTAAGCGAAATAGATACAGACATGAGGAGAACAGGCTATGGCATACGCAATGGACACACGATGTATTCACGGTGAGGGACACGGGAATCCGGATCAAAATCACGCAATCAGTTACCCGATTTATCAGACTGCCTCTTTTTCCCATCTGACGCCGGGACACAATCCCAACGGCTTCGATTATTCCCGGGAATCCAATCCCACAAGGGCGTACCTGGAGGAAACGCTGAGTTCCCTGGAGGGCGCGTATGATACGATTGCTTTTTCGTCCGGAATGGCAGCGATTTCCACGGCGTTTGAGTATTTTCAACCGGGAGACCATATCATCTGCGGGGAAGATCTGTACGGGGGCGCGGTAAGACTCATCGAGCAGGTCTGCCGGAAAAATGGCTACGAGGTGGAATTTGCGGATACCACGGATCCGGCTCTGCTGAAAGCGGCGTTGAAGAAAAATACGAAGGCAATTTATTTCGAGACGCCGACGAATCCGATGATGCGGATCACGGACATTGGGGCGGTGGCAGAGCTCGCGCATCAGGCGGGCGCCCTGACGATCGTGGACAATACCTTTATGACGCCTTATTTTCAAAATCCACTGAAAGAGGGCGCGGACATCGTGGTGCATTCCGGTACGAAATACCTTGCCGGACATAATGACACGGTCTGCGGATTTCTGTGCAGTGGCAATGCGGAACTGGCCGATCGGTTCCGGCTTTTGTCGAAAACCACAGGCGCAACCCTGGGCCCCTTTGAAAGCTGGCTCTGCCTGCGGGGCCTGAAGACGCTGGCTCTTCGCATGGAGCGGCATAAGAGCAACGCAGAGGCCGTCAGCCAGTGGCTGCGGGAGCAGAATATGGTTTCCCGTGTGTATTATGCGGGAAGCGGCATGATTTCCTTTACGGTAACGACACCGGAAAAGGCGGTGGCGATTCTGAAAAATATCCGTCTGATTACTTTCGCGGAAAGTCTGGGCGGCACGGAAAGCCTGCTGACCTATCCGGCGGTGCAGACTCATCCGGATGTGCCGGAAGAGCAGAGGGAAAAACTGGGAATTACCGATACCTTGCTTCGGTTATCCGTGGGAATCGAGAATCCGGACGATATCATAGCGGATCTGAGACAGGCGTTTGAAAATGCGGGAAAGTAAAGGATAAAAAATATGTCGGAAAGAAATCTGAATTTTGATGAAAAAATAAATCGAAAGGGCACAAAATGCCTGAAATATGATTTTGCAGTGAAACGGGGATATCCCCAGGACGTGCTGCCTCTGTGGGTGGCAGATATGGATTTTCGAACCACCTCTTATGTGGAGGACGCGCTTGCCAAGCTGGCGCACTATAATATCTACGGCTATACGAATACCCAGTCCGGCGATGGCTTCTTTGAGGCGGTGGCAGGCTGGATGAAACGGCACCACAACTGGGAAGTCCGGCCGGAATGGCATGTGAAGACGCCGGGCGTGTGCGTGGCTATCGCAAATGCCATTCGGGCAGTGACGGAGCCGGGCGATGCCGTGCTGATTAACCAGCCGGTTTATTATCCTTTCAGTAATATTATTCTGCAAAACGGAAGAAAACGGGTCAGCTCCGATCTGGTGTGTGGAGAAGATGGAAGCTATACCATTGATTTTCAGGATTTTGAGCAGAAAATCGTGGAGAATCAGGTGAAACTTTTCATCCTGTGTAACCCGCACAATCCGGTGGGCCGGGTGTGGACGAAGGAAGAGCTACTGCGCATTGGAACCATTTGCCGGGAACATCAGGTGTTGGTGTTCAGCGATGAGATTCATTTCGATTTTATCTGGAGCGGGGAGCACCACGTGTTCCAGGAGGTGGATTCTGCTTTTCGGGAGTTTACGATGACGGCGACGGCCCCCAGCAAAACCTTCAATCTGGCCGGGCTGCAGCAGTCGAATATTTTCATTCCCAATGAGAAAATCCGGAAAGCTTTTATCCGACAGTATCAGGTGTCCGGCCTGGACGAACCCAATACCTTTGGAATCGCGGCGACACAGGCAGCCTATAATCACGGCGACGAATGGTATGAGGCCATGAAAAAATATGTCTGGGAAAATATATGTTACGCGAAGAACTTTATCGATGAACGCATTCCGGATGTCAGAATGAATCTGCCGGAAGGGACTTATCTGTTCTGGCTGGATTTCCGAAAGCTGGGACTCAGTGCGGACGAGCTGGAGGATCTGATTATTCATAAAGCCGGTCTGTGGCTGGACAGTGGACGTATCTTCGGCACATCCGGCGAGGGCTTCCAGAGAATGAATGCGGCGTGTCAGAGAAGCACGCTTCAGGAGGCGCTGGAGAGGATAGAAAAAGCATTATAAAAAGATAGAAATAGCGGTAAGCTGGTACAGTAAATATCAGCTTACCGCTATATTTTTTGCAGAAAGCGAAGTTATATTATTCGATTTCTGTGGATTTGTTTTCGATTAATTTTTCAGCGTAAGCTAGGATGCGTTTTTTCATAACACTGTTTTTATCCATCTCATGGGTAAGCGTATACAGTGCCGGAGAGTCATTTCGGGAAATGATGATATAATCATCGTTCATGGAATCAGAAATTCCATACAAAAAATCAACGTTACAATGAAAAGTACGGGCAATAAAGCATACTTTTTATATTGCGACAGAGTGCGGGATAGTAAGTGAGAGGGGAGAAGAACAGATTGCGATTATCAGCAACGATAAAGGATTTCAGGCAGTGCTCGATTTTTTTAGTCTAGTTCAGGACAGGAAAAAGATTCAGGTAGTGAAAGCGGAAAATATAGAAAATGCACTGTTGCTATTTCGGACACCAGAAAGGAGGGCTGTATGCCGATTACAATACCGAAGCACGAACCCATGAAATAATGATGGAAGCTGCAAAGAGGAGCATTAAGAGAAATACTCTTTTATCGGCAAAGAAAAAGCTGGGTATAACATCAGATAAAGAAAAAGCAGAAGATGGAACAATTTACTGGACTTGGGTAATGCCGGAATAAAGAGTTTAACGTAAGCGTCCAATAAGAGGGTGTATCGAAATTTCTGGCTGTTGCATGTAAACTATTGATTAGAGTTTTGGGAGTTGACTCTAAAAA
>NZ_JAOQKC010000024.1:0-54726 GCF_025567165.1 Laedolimicola ammoniilytica | reverse complement strand
CCGTCCCGTTTTCATGCCCGCCTCCGCGCGGGCCTTTTTCGTTCAAGAGAGCGCCGGAGGCGGTCTTTCCTATAAAGTAAAAAAAGACCGTCAACTTTTCGCACATTGCGACCAGTCAACGGTCTGATTTTCGGTATTTATTTTTCCAAACTTGCTGGCGGCGAACAGCATTTCATGCTGTTTGCGGACGGCAAGTCCACAAGGGATAGACGCACAAGCGTCGCAAGGGAGTGTAGCTCCCTTGACGGAACGAAGTGACGAAACATTTTCGGTCAAGCAGTTTTTCTCTGCTGACCGGGAATGAAGCTCCGCAGGACGCACATACTCCCGATAGGAGAGTATAGAAGTGCGCCCTTTAGTTCCTAAAGGGATTTTCTTCTGACCCAAATTACATAAAATGTAGATCAAGACATTTCTAAGAGGTACTCTCAGATTTTCACAACATAAGGTTCATCTTCAATAATACCCTGATCGTGGGTAACAATGATAACCGTTTTACCTTCTTCATTGAGTTCGTGCAATAACCTCATAACAATATCTCTATTTTTCTTGTCAAGTGAGCCAGTAGGTTCATCTGCCAAAACAACAGAACATTTTTTCATCATAAGACGAGCTAAAGCAACTCTCTGTTGTTCACCACCGGAAAGCTGATAAACTTTTTTGTTAACTTCCTTTGATAACCCCACACGATTAAGAGCTTCTTTAAGTGATACTTTAGTTCGGCTTGATTTTTTAATCAAACTTAAATTTTCTTTAACTGTCTTATTTTCAAGCAGTGCAAAATTCTGAAAAAGAAACCCCACTGTATCCGCAAAAAAACTGTTTTTATTTTTAAGCCGGGTAATATTCAGCCCTTCGATTATGATACTGCCGCTATCCGGCTTTTCGATACCACCAATCATATTGAGCAAAGTGCTTTTTCCACTGCCGCTATCCCCGCTGATTACTACAAAACTTCCATCCGGAATTTCCAAATTAAAGTTGGAGAAAATTATTTTCTCTCCAAATGCTTTATTTAAGCCACGAATTATAATCATAAACATCCACCTTTCAAGGACTTTGAGATATTTGTTTTTTCAACCCACATAACATTTGTGAAAATGATTGCCATTTCAATAATGGTGAGCAATGCTCCAACCAGTAAAGCAATCCCGACACTTGCGTTAGATATAAAAAGCGAAACAATGCAAATCAATATCACAACGGCTATATTTTCTAAGAGATTAACGGAAATAAATCTTTTGTGCCTTTCATAAAAGCGATAGCCCAAAACCTTTTTGAGGGAGATTTCCATCGCATTAAGTCTAAATTCCATTTTCACTTCAGATATGATGATAGCGATATCTAACAGCAATACTAATACGCAAAGAGAGCTTATAAAGCCAATCAGTTTCACGAGGAAACTATGACTATAAATGTAATCCTCCCCGACATTCGTCAGCATAAAATAGTGTGAACCAAGCTGTTCTGAATATTTTTTCGCAACACTGCGAATTGTGCTTTCATCGCATCCGTAGATTACCTCACCATTATATGTTCCTGTTTCGATATAACTTCCATTTAAAGCAACAGCCTCATTTGCCTGATAAATCACAATCGGATTTGTTACTCTTGACAATCCGTCAATAGCCTCTTCTCTGTTCGAATTGAGATAATAAAATTGTTCTCTGCCAGAATATTCTTTATAAACAACACGCAGTTCTTCTGCATTTTGGGTAAGAGAGCCAATTTCCTCTTTTGCGATATCTTTGTATGATTCCGCATTTTTTCCCTTTGGCACGAAGACCACGATATCCTCTTTTTCATCATCTTCAGTAAGCATATCAGAAAACCCTTGCAGCATATCTCTGGCATTATGATTTACAAAAATATAATTATCCGTATCGCTTATCCGGCTGCCTATGCAGACCACCGGATTTATCGTGTTGTATTCATTTTCGTAAAGGTCATTCCAAAATTCGCTCTCTTTGGATTCCTCCTCATTTTCTTCAAAAGGAGGTTCAATCTGCATAACTCCAAAATAGTAATCATTATAATGATTTTCTAAAAGAGTAGTGTTTGTAAGTAAATTACCTTGAATGCTACTGAGATTTGTAGTTATTGTAAAAATCGTCATAGCAGTAGCAAATACTTTAAGACCGTTCAGAAGATAAAACATACCTTTTTTATCTGAAGCATTGGCAAAGGCTTTTTTTACATCAAAGCGGACAAAAGCAGCATAAGGAATTACGGAAAGAACTGCTCCGGCACAATACACTGCCAAAATGAGATGATCTTCATACGCTCCCGATATAAATTGAGAAACAAGCAACTTTGCTAAGACGAATAATGCAGCATATGAAATCATATCAGCCACTACAGCTTTTAGAGCAATCACAGCAGCATTTTCGCCCAGAGAAGCTCGTACAACTACTTCCTTTTGTCTGCGTATCACCTCAATCATATTAAGTACAATCATCAATATGGCAACCAGGCCCCAAACAATGAACATCATATCAGTTTCGGTTGATTGCCAAAACTCTGGCTGCGATATAGAATATTCTTTTGCCAAATCTTGATATGTGGCAATAATGTCATCATCGTCACCGATATAGCTGACCATTATTTCCTGTCCATTGCCTGTGTTTTTTGCTTCTCTAAAATCTTCAAATTCTATTACGGTGATTCCGCCTATCAAAGCCGTATATGTTTTTTCCTCAATATCCATTGTGCTTTTAAGACTATCCCGAACAACGGTATCATCACCATAAATATAAAGTCTTGTCTGATAATTAGAAACTCTCTGATTAAAAGTCGAAAAAATATGAACACCATGCTTCTCAGCTGTATCTTCTGCATTGGCTAAAAATGAATCCATATCGTCATTAGTAGTTGTGTATCTGGACGATAAATAATAAGCACCATTAAAGTTCCAGAGCATATTTTGATATACTTCAGCTTGCATAACAAAAGCAAAAATAATCGTAATCAACAGCAATATATTTCTTATATGTTTCATTTAAAATTCTTAAACCTCCTTTGAATAGGTAACAGACACACGATTGCCCAAAATACTAATATGGATTTTTTCATACAACCACATTCTCTTGTTAGATTCTAATTTTCCGTTTTCTTTATTCGCATAAATTGTACCATAAAACTCGTGAACAATTCTACCGCAACTTTGGACTACATGAGAAAAGTCCGAACAGTTTTCTGCCCGGACTTCCTCGCTCAATCATAAATCAATTCCACTTTCACAATCTCCTCTGCCTGTGCCTTGCAAGCGTTCATCTGCCGCACCCATTCCATTTGGTTTTCGGCTTTCAGTTGCTCGGTCACGCCGTTTTGCTCTGCCAGTGACCGCACGATCAGCTCCATGCGGTTTCGTGCTGTTTCGTCAATCTCGGCGCAATGCTCAAAGAGCTTGTCGGATAGCACCAGCTCATTGAACAGTATCGGACGGTGCATTTCCAGATACGCCTTGCGAAGTCTGCCGTAGTGTCCGAGGGGCTTGGTCTTGCGGATAATGATGTTTGGGATAAGATAATCGCCGTTCTGTGTGTAAGTGATATTCATGCTGTTTGTACTCCTTTCATCGGCTCTCTCTGCGGTAAACTGCTGACAGGGACGAACACGCCCTTTGCAATGTCCTCCGCACGAATGGCGGCTTTCTTGGCTTCGATTTCTGCCTTTTTCCGCTTTTTGATTTTGTCCTCGTATCGCTTCTGTGCTCCGCTGGCTTTCCGCTTCAAGTAGTTCTGGTGGAGCCTGTCCTTGCGTTCCTCACGCTTGCGGATTTCCTCTAATTCCTCCGGGGTAAGCTCCACTTCGCCAAACGCAGGGGGAACGAAACGACCCACGAAATTGAAGTAAATCTCGACCTCCTGTGTGGTCTGAATACTGCCCTTGCGGTCACGCTCATGCACAAGGATTTTCTCAATAAACTCATTGAGCATGGCAATCGTCAGCTTGTCGAAGTTCTCATACTTGTCAATCAGAGCGATAAAACGGTCAGCGTCCTTTTCGTGCTTCTCGTAGCTCTTGATAGCCTTTTCCAGAACAGAGATTTCAGCGGTAAGCTCGGTCTGCTCCTTTTCATATTGAGCGTCCAGAGTGGCATATCTGCTGTCAGACAGCTTTCCTAAAATGTTGTCCTCATAGATTTTGCAGAGCAGGACTTCCAGCTCGGAAACTCTCTGCTTTGCGGTGGCAAGGCGTATCCGCTGTTTCTTGACCTCTGCCGTCTGCTGGCTGGACTGCGCTTCCTGCACCACTCGGACAAACTCGGCTCTGTCATGCTTCGCATACTCGGCAATAGCTTTGAGCATTTCGGAAACAAGGGACAGTACCACATCTTCATTGATACGGTGCTGTGTCGTGCAGAGCTTTCCAACTGGGACTTTGCTGTATTGGGAACAGGTATATTGAGAAATACGCTTGCCGTTGTTGGTACGGTGGACATACATCTTGCCGCCGCAATCGGCACAATAAAGCAAGCCTGTGAGGGGAGCTGCTTCGCCCCAGCCGTCCGGGTAGCGTCTGACATTCCCACGGATTTTCTGCACAAGGTCAAAGGTCTGCTGGTCAATGATAGCTTCATGGGTATTCTCGAAAATTGTCCATTCGTCCTCCGGGACATAATGGCTTTTCTTGTCCTTGAAGTGCTTTCGGGTCTTGAAGTTGATGGTGTGTCCCAGATATTCACGCTTTTCAAGAATGTTGCAGATGGTGGAAGAACCCCAGCCGTACACATCTTTGAAGGTCTTATTTTTGTTCACGCCCTCGCCGTGCCGGGCAAGGTAAGCGGACGGAATGAGGACTTTTTCTTCTTTCAGCTTGCTGGCGATCTGATACGGACCGTAGCCGTCAATCGTCATGGCAAAGATGCGCTTGACCACCTCGGCGGCTTCGGGGTCAACCAACCATTGGTCTCTGGCTTCGTTCCAAAGATAGCCGTAAATGACCGTGCCTGTGAGGTGCTTGCCGGACTTGCCTTTGGACTGGAAAGTGGAACGGATTTTACGGCTGGTGTCTCTGGCGTAATACTCGTTCATAATGTTGCGGAAAGGGGTAAAATCATCGTCCCCTCTGGCACTGTCCACGCCGTCATTGATGGCGATAAGGCGAACGCCACGCTGACGCAGGATTTCCATAATCTGACCGACTTTCAGATAGTCACGACCCATGCGGCTCATGTCCTTGATGCACAAATACTCCACATTCCCGGCTTCCACTTCTTTCATCATTGCTAAAAATCCGGGACGGTCAAAGCAAGTACCACTAATGCCATCGTCCGTGAAATGGACAATGTTTGTAAAGCCCTGCCGTGCGGCGAACTCCTCCAACATTGCCTTTTGATTGGATATGGAATTGCTCTCACGCTGTTGGTCATCATCTTTGCCAAAGTCATCACGGCTCAGTCGTTCGTACAGAGCTGTGATTTTCTCATTTTTTCTCATAACTTGCGCTCCTTTCTTCGGTTTTAGGTTGTGTGTTCTAAGAGACTTCCCAACCGCTTGATTAAGAAGTCTTTTAGAGCATACAACACCGGCTGCCAGCTTATATTTCTTATACTGCCGCACTGCGAAGTGGTTTGGCTTTTCCGATTCCAGTGCATCAAACATCAGGTCTACGGGATTTTTGAACTCCTCGTCATCCTCCCGGACTTCCATGGCGTTGATGAACTCGATGAGGGTGGAGAAGTTTTGCTCCTCCACCGGAGCTTCATAGTGGATATATCCGATCAACGCGCAATACAGCAATGTTTCCGCCTTGACCCAGAAATCATCTCCGGCCTTTCCCTCGCCTTTGGTATTGGCAATCAGCGTTGTCACCAGCTTCAAAATATCCTTTTCCGAGTGGATGTATGCAAAGGGGTTATAGTGCATGGACTTCTTGAAGTTGATGGTATTTAGGACCTTGATTCGGTACGGCTCATAAATGACCTTGCCGTGCTTATCCTTCATGGGCTTTCCGTCCTTCCCCAGCTTGGGCGCACCCCTTTGGAGCATTTTTCCGCACTCCACCAGAATTGTTCCTTTCGGGTCCGTCACAACATAGGAGCTGTGCATCTGCATCAGGTTGGGTTTCAGCCAGAATCGGGTCTTACCGGAACCGGAGCCGCCAATCACCAGTACATTTTTGTTTCTGGCAGTCTTGGGGTCCTTGGGGCGGCTGTTCATGGTCAGGCTCTCCGTTTTCGTCAGAATCACATTGTTCTGAAATACAGGATCAACGTAAGGTGCAATATCCTCACGGGTTCCCCATGAAGCGTTTTGTCAAGTGCTTTTTTGAGTTATTGACGCAAATTATCGTGAAAGTGCGAAAGTGCAAAGTGCAAAGGGTCTGCGTTTTGCACTTTCAGCTTGCGGGTTCGGGTGGCTGCTTCTTCTTGATGAAGTTGTACCATTGACCGCCGACACGCCTTGCGCCTAAAATGCCGCCCATGTTGCGCTTGGCGTTCTGTACCGTCCTTTCGGATATTCCGGCTTCGGCTGCGGCTTTTACAATGTCCTCGCTGGCAAGTTCTTTCCCGTCTGCAAGCAGGTCAAGTATCAGCCTTTCAGCCTGTTCGGTTTTGGTGGCGTTGTTGCCGCCCGCACCGGACAGCAGCTCGTCGGCGGTGATGTCGTATTCGCCTATCCACGAAAAGCCTGTTTCCGGGTCAAGGCAAAAGGCTATGGGCTTGCCCTCCGGCGCAAGGGAAGATTTGTCATGGACGATTACCCGCACATTCGGTTCTCGCTTCACGCGCCCGATCAGCAGGACGCTCCTTGCTGCGGCGCGGAAGTCGATAGAACCTAAGCCCCGGTATGCGCTCTGCCCTCCGGCAGCTTTGTTGAGATGTCCGATAAGGATAACGGCGCACCCGGTACGCTCGGCAACATCGGCAAGGCGGCGGAACATGGGGCGCACTTCGTTCGCCCGGTTCATGTCGGTTTTTTCGCCCATGTACGCCTGTATGGGGTCAAGGATAATCAGCCGCGCCCCGGTCTGCACAATGGCTTTCTCGATACGCTCGTCCGATAGGGTAAGTTCCTGCTTGGCTTCGTCAATGACAAGTACCCGGTCAAGGTCTGCTTCGGCTTCTATCAAGCGTGGCTTGACGGTATCTCCCAAACCGTCCTCGGCGGTCTGATAAATCACTTGAAACGGCTGTATGGGCTTCATGCCCGGAAGCGTCCCGCCAGTGGTACAGGCTGCGGCAAGGCGTAGGGCAAAGGTGGTCTTGCCCTCGCCGGGGTTGCCCTGCACAATGGTTACTTTCCCAAAGGGGATATACGGCTCCCATAGCCATTCGACGGTCTGTGTGTCCACCTCGCTCATGCGGATAATCTCAACGGTTTCTTCCTGCGGTGGCTCTTTCAAGCCGTAGACTGCTTCCCGCAAATACTTCCCGTCTGTGATTTCCGCCCGGTGCTGCAATACCTCGTTCCAGTCCTTGAAAAGAGGGATAAGCCGGTGGACGGTGTAGCCCTCCGGCATGAGCTTCACAAGGCGGCTGCAAGCGTCGTTTCCGGCTTTGTCGCTGTCAAGGCAGAGATATACGGTCTTGATGTTCGGGCGGTCAGAGAGAAAGCACATAAGGGCTTTATCTCCCACGCCACCCAGCGCAAGATAGCTTTGCTTCTGCCAGTCTTTTTTGAATAGACAGAGAAAAGATAAGAGGTCAATAGGGGCTTCAAAGACAAACAATCTTTCGCCCTCGCCCCGATAGCAGAAGTTAAAGGCTTTGTCGCTTCCTTTCACATCAAGCCGTAAGTTCCCGGCTGTGCTGCGCTGGTGGGCGTAGCGTGGTACTCCGTCCTTGTCACGCCCCACAAATACGGCGTTGTGGTGGGCGGCTTCCTCGTAAATATCCCCGGTGGCAAAGAAATAGCCCGACACATCTTCATCAATGCGGCGGGCTGCTGTGAGGTAATTCCTTGCTATGCAGTTGTCGGGGCTGCGGGGTGGCAGTCGGAAATCAGAAAAGGGTGTGGGGCTTGGTCTGTCCGGCGGCGGGGCGGCTCCTTTTTCGCCTGTCAGCAGTTCAACGGCTTCGGTGAAGCTCTTGCCGAAAAACTCCATGACAAAATCAATGGGTGCACCGCCCTTACTCTGGCTGTGCCTGTACCATTTGTTTCCCCGGACGGTCAGGCTGTCGTGCCGCTTCCAGCGGTATTCATTTCCGGCACGGGTAAGCTGCTCGCCCTGTGATTGCAGGAAAGAAACAAGGTCGGCTTGGTTGGCGCGGTCTATCTGTTCTTGGGTGTAATACATGGTTAATACCTCTCTTTCTGTGGTTGAATTGTTCATAGTTTTGAAGTAAAATAAAGTCAACAAACTTGAATTTGACAAAGGAGTGTGATTGTATGAAGAAGTTGATAACACTTGTCTTAGCATTAGTTTGTGTGTTAGGTTTGGTCGGTTGCAATCAAAAGGCTGTTAGTGCTTCAGAAGTGTATTCTTTCCCCGAACCTACAACAATGATTACAGTGTCTTTCTACTCACAAGGAGAAGAAACTGCATTTGAAATTGGTTCAGAGGAATATGACTCCAATGATTTATCTACAACCCCTGTTATTAACTGGTTCTATGATTTGAAGCTGACTGCTTGCGATGAGCCAGAAGCAGTAGAAGGCTCGGAAAGTTATGAATTCTATGTGAAAGGTGAAAGTGCTTTTACCTACGAAGATAGAGGTAGCGAAGCATATATTATCATTGGTGGGAGCTACTACAAGGTAAGCAATCCTTCTGCTCCACCGATTAACTAACCCAATTCCAGTTTATCGGAAAGTGTTTAGGACGGACAGGCAAAACCGCTTGCCCGTCCTTTTTCTTATCGCTCCTGTTCATGCCGCTTGGTGCGGCTCTGCGTCTGCTCCGGTTGGTCGGCGCGGAGTGCAATATCCACGCATTTGCGGATTTTTTGAAGCTCTGAAACATTGGTGCGGGTATCTTTCAGTTTGGTATAATCGCTGTCCCTCTGTGTTTTGAGGTCAGCATATTCCTGTTCCCATTCCGCAATAGGCAAGGTCTTTGTTCCTTTCGGCAGATTTGCATGGAGATAGCGACTTGCTGCGTTCCATAGGGTCAGCTCGGCGCGGTGGGCTTCCTCGTACTTGTCGCGCTTGTTTGTCCAGCCGTTTTGCAGCTTTTTCAGTTCATCGTGAATGGGCTTGTACTCTGTGTAGTTCTTCCCGTATTCAATTAGCTTTTGTAGCTTCTTCATGCGTTCCTCGGCGGTTTTCATTCCTGCCCGGATTGAATAGGCTCTATCACTGACAGAGGAAAGAGAAGCGTCCAGCTCGTCAAGATTAGAGATGCCATGCTCGGAGAGATAGTTGACCGCTGCCGCTATGGTTTTCAGTTCATCGGCTGTGTGCTGTTGTTGCCAACGCTGCGAATACTTCCGGCTCTTTTCTCTCTGAACGCTCAAATACTTCATCAACAGATTTGCAAGGTTGGGAGCTTGCGGCGGCTGCTTCGGGGCGGTTTCCCACACTTTGAACAGGTCGGCAATCCATTCTTTGAGTTTCTCAATCTGCGCCCGGATTTCCCGGATAAGGCGGTTTGTCTTTTGAATACTGCGGTTCAGTGCGCCTTTCTCGGTGGCGATACCTTTCTTCTCCATCTGGCAAGCCGCCACGCCCATGTGGACGGTGGGTATCTCGTCAATGCCGCGCTCGGCGTTGCTGCGGTGGTCGATACGCTCCGGGCTTCCGTTCCTCTCCAAAAAGTCGTTGGTAAAGTCAGCCCATGCCTTGCGCCACAAGAGGGTGTTGTCCTTGTCGTTCCAGCCTGTAAGGTCAACCTTGTGGGTTTTGTATCTGCCACTTGGCAAGCGGATACGCTCGCCGTTTTCGTCAAGGTCATATTCCTTTTTGGACTTCGCCGCCCATGCGCCGCGCTCGTCAAGGGGGCGCATGGTAAGCATGATATGACAATGGGGATTGCCTTTGTCGGTGTCGTGAATGGCATAATCAACGCACATTCCTCTGGAAACAAATTGAGAGGAACAGTATTCCCGGACAAGCCGGATCTGTTCCTCTCTGGATAATTCTATGGGGAGCGCTGCGTCAATCTCACGCGCAAGCTGGGCGTTCCCGGCTTTCTCGTAAAGCTCCACGCTGTTCCACAAGGTTGAACGGTCAGAGAATGAGGGTGGCGCGTGGGGCGGCAGCATGATCTCTGTATGGACAACGCCGCCTTTGCGGGTGTAGTCATGGGTCATTCCGTCCCATTCGTTTGTCAGCTTTTCACCGCTTCGGTAGGCGGCTGCGGCAACGGCTGATTTGCCTTTTCCTCGGCTCACAATGCCGATGTTCCAATGGTAAATGGCTATGGGTATCACCTCCCGGATAGGATAATAAAACCCGCAAAAATGGTACAGACGCCAACGGCGGGTGTACTGTTTTTGTGGGTGTGCAGGGATAGCCGCAAAGC
The DNA here is from genome assembly GCF_025567165.1 of Laedolimicola ammoniilytica. Classification (NCBI taxonomy): domain Bacteria; kingdom Bacillati; phylum Bacillota; class Clostridia; order Lachnospirales; family Lachnospiraceae; genus Laedolimicola; species Laedolimicola ammoniilytica. The sequence continues at coordinate 44,316 of NZ_JAOQKC010000024.1, read as the reverse complement.
GGCGCAAGGGGTGCAGCCCCTTGTTGCGGCAAAGCCGCCATATCGTAGCGCGGGGAAAGTTCCCTGTGCGGAGATAAGCCCTCGGCAGAGCGCACACGCCCGCAAGGGTGTATAAGTGCGCCCTTAGTTCCTAAGGGATTTTCAGCTTGTCGTTCCCCCGGCTCGTTTTTTCAGATATTCCCGCGCTGGTTCACTCGTCAAGGCAAGCCGGAGAAGTGCTGCGGCTTCCTCGTCGGTCATGTTCTTTGCTTCCGGCACAATGCTTTCAAAGACTGCGCCCCGGACGATAAGGCGGTGGCTGCGCGTTCTGCGTTCTTCTTTGGATAGCTTCTGACGCAACATCTTTTCCCGGTTCTCAAACTGCCGGATTTTCTTCTTCCCGTCCTCAATCTCGGCTTGCAGCTCCTCACGGGTTTTCTCTCTCGGTTTCGTCATGGGTGGCCGCTCCTTTCTGCCTGTCGGCATAGAAAAAGGACAGTCGATTTCTCGGCTGCCCTTTTGGGTGGGTATTAAGTTTTATTGTGTGCTGTTTTATCTTACCCTTATTGTTTTGACACTTTACTTAAACGGGATATTTCATCATCATTATTCAATAATCGTGTTGATAGCAGACTGTACCGCTTTATATCTCCCCTCATTTGAGTGTGCCGCTAAACAGGTAATTAAATATGCTTTTCCATCTTTTTCATACAGAACAACAATGTTATAGGAAGATGCCATTGTTCCTGTTTTCATTCCTTTAACATTTGCATTATAGTACGGTGAATTTTCATCTAAAAATTCATTTGTATTTTTCCATGTAAATTCACCTTGCGGAGTTTGAATTGAAAATTCGCTTTTTCCAATACATTCTTTAACAAAATCGTAGTTAAGGAGCTTCAACGCTACGCGGTTAATGTCATCTAAATGAGAGTCAGCTTGCATAGACGCGCCACTTGGGTCATTATATAAATTTGTTTTGGAATAGCCTGCTTCGATTAAATACTCACTAAGTTCTGTCATGAAATAATCTATATATTCCGTTGCTGTATAACCTTCGCCTAATTCGTTTTTAGCGATATGATATGCCAACACATAGGCTGCGTCATTTCCGGAAGGAACAAGCATAGCCTCCATGATTTGTTTAACTGTGTATTCCCCAGCATACAGATTTGCTAAAGATGAACCCGCCGGAACAAGTTCTAATACCTCTTGATTTACTTCAACAATATCTTCCAAATCTACTTTTCCCAAAGCATAATCAATGGCAAATAGTTTTGCCAAACTTGCGACAGTGGGCAACTGGCTATCACCCTCGTAAAATAAATATTCTTCTTGCTCAATATCATAAACAGAAAATGAAAGAGCGTCCTGCGGAATGTTAAGCTCATTCGTACTTAGTTGAAAATCAATTTTTTTATAGATGTCCTTTAAGAAATCAAAACGATAAATCCCTGTTTTGTGTAGCCCAATTACTGCAACAAATGCTATAAACAACACTGTTACAAAAGCTATTATTATCTTTTTACATTTTCTATGCTTCTTCATATTTTTTCTCCCACGAATTTATATCTGCCATTCTGTGCCTTTGAGAAAAGTATAGCACAAGAACATGAACAAATCCACATTATTTCAACAAGTTTGTAGTGCTGTTTTCTCTGGCATATTGCCGCGCTGCTTCCCGCCGTTCCTCGCTGTATGGGGCGGTCAGACGGAAAGAGAAACGGCCTTTCTCAATGTCAAACTCCATGCAGCCCGTTTCCGGGTCGGTGTCGGTCTGCTTGCAGTTCTCCGGGTAGCGGCGGCTGTATGCAAGCATCCGTTTCTTTAGGTCGGTGTTGTGGGTGCGGATATGGATCAGCGGGTCTTTCTCGTCAAACCAAATATCGGTGGTCTTTTCCTGCTTCGTAAGCCCTGTTCTCATAAACTCTCCTTTCTGCGCCCCTGTTACGCAATAGGGGCATTTTTCGGGTGTTTTTCCCGGCTCTTGACTTGGGGAAAATGAGGATTTTCAAATAGAAACCGCCCGGACAGGGAATGGTTCGTCGGGGCGGCTGTTATCGCAAGATTTCTGTTTTTTCCGGCTCTTGACCGTCAGACGCGGATAAACGCGTACTGTCGGCAAGCACCAGTTTGAGCAGCTTGTCGCGGAATGTTTCTGTGCTGCTGTGATTGAAAAATAACTCCGCAACAATGGTCTGCCCGTTCCTCTGGGTCGTGATGATATTGTCGGGGGTCTGTTCTGCCATAGGCGGCTCCTTTCTCCGGGTGCAAAAGAGGGATTTCCCGTAACTCGGAAAATCCCTCTTGGTTGACGGTTATTCTGTTTTACTGTGTGGGCTGTGCGGCGGCTGCCTGCGCCTTTCTCCTTGCCCGGTATTCCCGCGCTTTCATGCGGTCATACTCCCGCTGCTTTTCAAGGTTTCGCGCCCGGTACTCCCTTGAATACTGCCGGTGGTAGGCGCGGCTCTTTTCCTTTTTGGCTTCTTCGATTTCCTCCCGCATTTGCCGGATTTCCTGCTCGGTCGGCTCTGCAAGCTGTGTCACTTCGTTCTCAAACTTGCCGATATAATTGAAATATATGCTGATGTGCTGGATTGCGTATCTCGCCCTTTTCTGGTCGCGCTCATGCACTTCAATCCGGCTGATAAACTCGTTGAGAATGGCGGGTGTCAGGTCGGTAAAGGCAGCATGGCGTTCCGTCAGCTTCAAAAACTTCTGCGCCCGTCCTCCCGCGTTCTCATAAGCGGACAGCTGCTCTTGGAGCGTGGCAAGCTCCGCTTTCAGCGCATAGTATTCTTCCGAATACTTCTGCGACATCTGCTCATAACGGTCTTGCGGAATCGTGCCGAGGGCGTTGTCCTCGTAGAGCTTATTCAGCACCTTGTCAATCTGTTCAAGGCGCGTCGTGATTTGCGGAATACGCTTCTGCTGCTTTTTGCTCTGGTCGGTCTGCTGCATGGCAAGGTTCTTTTTCACTAAGACTTCAAACTCCGCCCGGTTGCTGATGGAATAGTCCTCGATTTTCTTCAGCACTTCCGCGATGGTCTGCATGAGCAAGTCCGCGTCCATGATGTGCGGGGAATGGCATTTGGGGTTCTTGGCTTTCCCCTTGTGGTACTCGCTGCAATAGGCAACATGGCGCTTGCCGCCGTTCCGGTAATCAATACGAATGTGCATTTTTGCACCGCAGTCCTTACAGAAAAGCAAGCCGGACAGAGGGTGGATTTCCCCGTCCCCGTTGGGGCGTCTGACGGATGCGTTTTCCAAAATCCGCTGTACGGTTTCAAAATCGCTGCGGCTGATAATCGGCTCATGCACATTTTCTGTGATGTGCCACTGGCTCCGGTCTACATAGTGGTTATGTTTATCCCGGAAATGCTTTGTAGTCTTGAAGTTGACTACATCGCCGCAATACTCCTGCCGTGTGAGGATATTGGTCAAGGTGGCTTTGTTCCACTTGCAGCGGTTATCCTCGTTGAGCGTCTTATTTTTACAAGTTCCCCGCCCCCGGTCTTTCATATAGAAAGTGGGGGTAGGGATTTGCTCGTTTTTCAGATGCACGGCGATTTGGTTGCGGTTCTTCCCACCGATAAACAGACGAAAAATCAAACGGACAACCGCGGCGGCTTCCTCGTCGATTATCCAAAAATCCTTGTTGTTCGGGTCTTTGACATAGCCGTAAGGGGCTTCGGTGACAATCGGCTTTCCGCTCATGCCTTTGGTCTTAATGCCTGTTTTCACTTTTTTGCTGATGTCCTTTGCGTACCACTCCGACATGATGTTGATAAAGGGCGCAAACTCCAGCGTGTCGGGCTTCTCGCTGTCTATGCCGTTGTTGACCGCGATAAAGCGCACATTGTTCCGTCTGAATATCTCCATCGCGTTGCCGACTTGGAGATAGTCGCGCCCCCAGCGGGTAAGGTCTTTCATAATGCAGACACCGATTTTCCCGTTTTCCACATCGTCCATCATGCGGGAGTAGGCGGAACGGTCAAAAAACCTGCCGCTTTCGTCATCGTCGATGTAGTGCCGGATATTGGTTAGGTGCTGCCCTCTGGCATAGTTCTCCAAAAATATTTTTTGGTTCTGTATGCTGTTGCTCTCGCCGCCGTCCCTGTCCTCGTCGCCCACGGAAAGGCGGGAGTAAAGGGCTGTAATTTTGCTATAATCAGTCATGTGCATAACCTCCTGTGCGTCCATGTATGTGTCATTTACACTTAAAATTATGCACTCCAGCGGGCCGAACCATATTCCAAACCATGTCGATATTTCTTGGCGTTCTTGCTTTTAAGATACACCGCCAGCCTCAGACTGCCTCCACAACACAGCCCTACCAACAAGTCCAATGGATGCAGGCTTGGCCAGAAACTTTGCAGCGCCCCAGGCAGAACAGCAACCAGCGAAAGAAACTTTTCTGAAGCATCCGCCCCTTGTGCCATTCGCCATGCCTCTCCAAAATTGGTAGCAAACAGTCCCATCAGGATATACGGCATATTCAGCAAAATGAGCTTTTTGATGTCCAATGTCTTTTTCATCGTTCCAGCTCCTTTCGCTTGGTGCGATCCACCACAGCATTTTTAACCATCTCTTTGAACTGGTTAAGTTTTGCCAGTACGGACGGGCGCTCTGTTTTCGTTGCCTTTTTGACCTTTTTGTTGGTGTACTCTGTAAAAGCTGCTGTCAGAGCATCTGCATCACGGCCTTTGAAAAAAATCAGGTACTTTGGCGGAGAACTGCTGCGGTCCTTTTTCACCGCATAATCCACACCATATTTCCGGGCGATTTTCTCAAACTCCTTGATAGAGGGGTCTGTGATCTCAATGTTGGATATTCCCTGATTCTGCCCGACAAGCTGCTTCACAGTCTGTTTTCCATGCGGAACAACCGGCGCATCACGGCTTCTCTGTTTTTCCAGCTTCTTTTCCTTGCGATGTGCCATGTACTTGCTTATGGCAGCCTTAAACATTCTGCCGGTAAACTTTGTTCCACTGACAACCAGCGTCAAAGTTCTGTTTTCCACTTCTTCCTGCATTTTCTCGCCTCCTTTCCACGAAGTTTGCAGGGAATCTCTTTTTTTGCTAAGGCGGAACCACCAGCCGCCGCAGAAGATAACGCTTCATATCACCCTCCTTAGCGTAACTGGTCAGAACGGTCATAGTGCAGATTGCCCTGACGTACCTTTGCGTGGCTCAAAATCTTAATCTGCCCCTTTTCCTGACTATCCAGTGCTTTTTCATAACCAGTATCCGACAAGAACAGGCGGGTTCGTTCGCCTTTCCAGCCAACAGGGGAATCGTTCGTCAGCACATCAAAAATAATCATGTGCCGGGTGTTCTCCGCAAAACGCTGGAGGTCCATATATCCATGACCGTGATAATTCTGCGCTCCTGCCTTTACCCGCATTTCTTCCATCAGCTGCCCTATGGTCTTTCCCTCAGACATCATGCTTACTCCTTTCTCCCGGCACTTCCGGGCAATAAAAATAGCGACCATTTACCAGCCGCCATACAGATCGTGATTTACTTGTGAGGTGTAATGATTGCTTATCGTGGTGGGTGCATTAAACAGAACGGTCAGAAGATACTGCTTCATGTTACGAATTTCCGTGGTGTTCTTCTGTAAACAGTCCATGACAAACTCAATGTGCGAGTTATCCAGCTTCAAGAATCTGGAACGAACGATTTCATGCGGAAAATCGCTTCCTGCAATACGGGTGGTCTTTCGCTTTGCACAGACCGTTTCCACGATCAGCTCCACAATCTCATCCAAATCCTCCCGATAAGTTTCATACTGCTGACACAGGTATTCATACCCGATATTCTCCTGAATCAATTCCCGATAACTCTCTATCTCTGTGAGTGACATCGCATCCCTTCCTTTCCATTCCGGCAGACAATCTGCCGCACAATCCCGGAAGGGAATGGAATCGGTACTTGATCCATAAATATTTTGTTTTTGAGTATTTGATTTCTCTATATTTAATTCTGCGGGCTTTTCCGTATCCGGTTTATCCATATACGGGTTTTCCGTATCTGGTGAATCCGTATCCGGTTTTCTAAGCTGTGGCTGCTCGTATATGACATACTCTGTATCGCTGATGCGTCCCTGCCGGTCACGCAACTTGTGCCGTACAATATAACCGGCGGCCTCCAATTCCCGCAACGCAGCGCCTATGGCATCCACGCCCTCCTTACAGATCTTTGCAAGACCACGGGTGGTGTAATTCCAGTCCTCTGGCAAAGACAGCATCATGGAAAGCAGCCCCTTGGCTTTTAACGACAGGTTTGCATTTCGTAAATGATGATTGCTCATCACAGTATAATCACGGGTCCGTTCAATGCGAAAAACGGCCATCGACCTCACTCCTTCCGACTTTTGGATATAAAAAAAGCCACAATCCCAAATCAAAGAATTGTGGCGTTCAACTTTCTCTATATTTTCTTGTGCGTTTCTTTCCCGGCTTAAAGTCGAGGATGTGTCCCTCAACAACACGGGCATACCGCTTGATTTTGATTTTCCGGCGCTGCTGGTCTTGGAGAGCATTCTGATAGCTGTCCTCTGCAAGAAACAGACGCATTTCATCACCTCTGCTCCCGTAAGCACTACACGGATGGAGAACAACAAACTCAATCATCCATCGGGTGCTGTCCTCAAAGCGTTCCACGGCAAGAATGTTATGTCCTTTCAGCTCCCTTGCTGAAATATCTTTCATAGGCGGCTCCTTTCATCGTTCCTGATCTCTCTGACGCTTTTTCTGCCATGCCTCCAGCAGCTTGATGATGGTTTCCTGCATCCGCTGGGGCGTATAGCTTTTAGGAAAATACTTCCGCAAGGTGTCAGAGGTAAATGTCACTCGGTCCAGATCGCTTTTCTTTTCCTCACCCATGATGACACGCATCATATCGAGGGTCAGATGCCCCTCCTGACTGTATTTCTTGAGCCGCTGGGCTTGAGAAAGAGAAGGGGTAGCCTGTTCGCTGTCCATCGCGTCCAACAGGTTTACCTGTTCCTCCTTTTTGAGAAAGGACAGCTCATAAGCAGGATTTAAGGCAATTTTCTTTTCATCCACCATGTCCAGCAGTTCGGGAATCAGCTCGGTCAGACGGATAAATCTCTGAATTTGATTCTTACTCTGTCCAACCTGTTCAGCTAAAATATCTCTGGATTTTCTACCATCGGACTTGTGCCCAACTTGGGCACAAGTTAAATCCACTCGCTCTCCCTGGTGCTTCATAGCCTCCAACTTCATTTTATAGGCAAAGGCCCTCTCACTTGGAAGCAGGCTTTCTCGTTGCAGGTTGCTGTCAACCATAATAATTGTGGCAGCGTCATCGTCCAGATCACGGACAATTACCGGCATGGTCTCTTTTTCTGCCAGTTCACTTGCTCTGTGCCGTCTGTGTCCGGCCACCAGTTCATAACCACCCTCCGGGTCAGGGCGGGCAATTGCTGGAACCAGCACACCATACTGCTTGATACTGTCTGCGGTTTCCATCATTGCTTCGTCATCCTTGACTTTGAATGGATGCCTTTTGAACGGGTGCAGTTCCGACAGCGGGATTTCTACTACTTTTTCTCTCTGAGCATCGGCACGGCTCTCCTCCGTAGAAAACAGATCATCTACCGATGCCAGCTCTACTTTTTTCGCGCTGCTTTTCAAGTTTCAACACCTCCTTCGTCAGATTTCGATACCCCTCTGCCACCTTGCCGCCAGGGTCATGGGCGAAAATACTTTTTCCCTCTGCGCTGATTTCCTTTGCACGGACAGAGTGTGGAATCTCCGTTCCAAAGACTTTGATTTTACTTCCATAGGTGTCCCGCAGCAAAGCAGCAATCTCTTTTGCAAAGTTGGTGCGGTTATCCACCATCGTCAGCAAGATACCGTCAATCTGGAGCTTTGGATTGATCTGCCGTTTCACCTTACTGACCGTAGATAGAAGCTGTTCCAGTCCTTTGGCAGGCAGATACTCTGCCTGCACGGGAATTATGATCCTGTTCGCAGCCGCCAGCGCATTGACCGTAAGCATCCCCAACGAGGGCTGACAGTCAATCAGGATATGGGAATATTGTCCCTTCAGTGTGTCCAGGTATTGCCGTAAAATTGTTTCACGGCTCATGGCGTTTACCAGAGAAACCTCCATACCGGAAAGCTGAATATCCGCAGGCATCAGGTCAACGCCTTCTGCATGATGCAGAATACCTTCTCCGGGGCGTATAGGATGATCCATCAGAATTTTGCCCATTGCATCCGACAGTGTAAATGGCAGCTTGTCCGGTTGCGGATTTCCCAAGCTGATTGTCAGGCTTCCTTGTGGGTCCCCGTCGATCAGAAGCACTTTCTTTCCGGCCTGTGCCAGACCTATTCCCAAGTTCGCACAGGTTGTTGTTTTGCCAACGCCGCCTTTCTGGTTGGCGATGGCGATGATTTGTGTGTTCATGACTTCACCTCATTTCTGATTGTTGCTGTTGTTTCTGGAAATAGAAAAAGCCGCCACTTCAAAATCATAAAGTGACGGCCCTTTCTAATGCCGGAATCTCTGAAACAAAAAAGCACCCAGTTATTTGTTACTGAGTGCCTGCATTAGAATCGTATTTAATTGTTCAGATTTGGTCAGATTATGCCAAACCCTCCAGCGAAAAATCCGGTGTCTGAGAGTGCCAAATCACCCTCAAAAATACCCCCGAAATTGCTCTCTGGTTGTCCTATTTTTTAACCACTAAGGCCGTTTTTTGACCCCATTTTTGCCGGTTGTCCTATATTTAACCACTAAAACTTGGGTGAAATCGGCTCTCGTTTTGCCAAATTTGGTCAAACCATATCAGCCCGTTTAGATATAGCAAAAGCCCGGAAAACCTTGATTTTCCGGGCTTTTTGAACCATTTTGATATAGTCTGAGCAGTCGATTATCGCTTGCTGAACTGCGGAGCGCGACGAGCTGCTTTGAGACCGTACTTCTTACGCTCTTTCATTCTCGGGTCACGAGTCAGGTAACCAGCCTTCTTCAGGACCGGACGGTAATCCGGATCTGCCTGAAGCAGTGCTCTTGCGATACCATGACGGATAGCACCAGCCTGTCCTGTATATCCGCCTCCGCGAACATTTACCAGAACGTCGAACTTGTCTGCTGTCTCTGTAGCAACGAGCGGCTGACGAACAACTACCTTCAAGGTCTCAAGACCAAGATACTCGTCGATGCTTCTCTTATTGATGGTGATATTTCCAGTACCCGGTACCAGGTATACTCTTGCGATGGATTTCTTTCTTCTGCCAGTTCCGTAGAATTTTGACTTAGCCACTGTAAATTTCCTCCTTTAACCTTTTCTCAATTAAAATGTAAGCACTTCCGGCTTCTGAGCCTCATGATTGTGCTCCGGACCAGCGTATACGTGAAGCTTTGTATACATCTGTCTTCCCAGCGGTCCCTTCGGAAGCATGCCCTTTACAGCGAGCTCGATAACCTTCTCCGGCTTCTTGTTCATCATCTCACGCAGGGTGGTCTCTTTCATACCGCCTACGTAATCAGAGTGATGATAGTAAATCTTCTGATCCAGCTTCTTGCCGGTTACTTTGATCTTGTCTGCATTTACAACGATTACATAATCTCCGGTGTCGATGTGCGGAGTAAAGATTGCTTTGTTCTTACCTCTCAGAACTTTAGCTACTTCTGAAGCCAAACGTCCTAATGTATATCCTGTAGCGTCAACTACATACCATTTTCTCTCAATTGTTGCTGGACTAGCCATGTAACTTTTCATTGGTTTTCCTCCTGAAAATAAATTGAAACTTCTATGGAAATATGTCATTACCGGGGCTTTGGCTCAGACATTTTCGCACTACGTCACATTGAGTTATTATATGATAGAAACGCGGTTGTGTCAACCACTTTTTCAACTTTTCTGTCCCGGAAATTCCGGATGCTCCGGATATTCCATTTTTATCAGAGTCAGGCCTTTCGCCGGAGCTGTCGGTCCCGCCGCCTGACGATCCCGCGCCTCTATCATGCCGGGAATTTCTGCCGGGTCTGTAACTCCGAAGCCCACATTTATCAGGGTACCTGCAAGAATGCGGACCATATTGTAGAGAAAGCCGTTTCCGGTCACCCGGATTCGTATCATATCCCCTTCTCTTATCACATCCAGACTGTAGATCGTCCGGACCGTGGTTTCCGCCTGGGTATGAATGCTGCAGAAGCTTTTAAAATCATGTTCTCCCAAAAACGGCAGGCAGGCCTCCCGCATCTTTGCCACGTCCAGCTTCTTCCGGAAGAAGTGGCTGTTCAGCCGTTCTCCGGGCAGTTCGAATTCCCGGTTCAGAATCCGATACTCATAGGTTTTGATGCAGCTGGCCTTTCGGGGATGGAAATCATCGGCCACCTGAAAAGAACGCTGTACCCGGATATCCTCGGGCAAGCGGCTGTTTAGAGCGTAGGCCATTTTTTCGGCGGGCATCCGGGCCTCCGTATCAAAGACGGCCACATTTCCCAGGGCATGGACCCCGGAATCGGTCCGGCTGGCGCCGATAACCGTGATCTCCTCTTTTAATAAAGAAGAAAGAGCCTTGTTCAGCTCTCCTTCTATCGTATCTCCGTTATTCTGTACCTGCCAGCCGCAGTAATCCGTGCCGTCATAGGCCACAATCAGCATCACGCGCTTCATAATACCACTCTCACTGCAATAATTGCCGCCATAAAGAGTGCCACCACGCCATAGGCGTAATAATCACGCTTCGCATAGACCAGCGGCTTCATTTTTGTTCTGCCCTCGCCGCCCCGGTAGCATCTGGCCTCCATGGCCATGGCCAGGTCGTTGGCACGGCGGAAGGCTGAGATGAACAGCGGCACCAGCAGGGGCACCAGGTTCTTCGCTTTCTGAATCAGGTTGCCATTTTCAAAATCCGCGCCCCGGGCGATCTGGGCCTTCATGATCTTGTCCGTCTCTTCCAGCAGAATCGGGATAAAGCGCAGGGCGATGGACATCATCATAGCCACCTCATGCACCGGTACATGCAGCTTCTTCAAGGGACTCATGAGCTTCTCCAGGCCGTCGGTCAGGTCGTTGGGCGTGGTGGTCAGGGTCATGACCGAGGAACCAAGGATCAGGTAAATCAGTCGGATGGCCATGAAAATAGCAGTGTGAAGTCCTTTATCTGTGATTTTCAGCTTCCAGATCTGCACCAGCACCACGTCGCCAGGCGTCAGGAACAGATTGAAAAACATCGTAATCAGCAGGATGAAAAAGATGGCCTTCAGACCCTTTACCATAAAATGGAAAGGCACTTTCGAAAGCTTAATCACAGCCACCAGAAAAACCGTTGCCACCAGATACCCCACCCAGTCATCGGCCACAAAAAGGGCTATCAGAAAGACGATGGTTGTCACCAGCTTCACGCGGGGATCTAATTTGTGCAATATGGAATCTGCCGGGTAATACTGTCCCAGCGTAATATCTCTAATCATGTTTTTTTACCTTATCCCGGAACACGTTCAGAATCGTATCCCTTGCCTCTTCTATGGTCGTAGCGTCCTCGTCCACGCCAAATCCCTTTTCCTTCAGGGTATGCAGAATATAGGTCACCTGGGGTGCGGCCAGGCCGACGCTCTCCAGCTCTTTATAGTGGCGGAACACCTCTCTTGGCACTCCGTCGTGCAGCACCTGGCCCTGATTCATGACGATGATGCGCTCCACGTATTGGGCCACGTCCTCCATGCTGTGGGATACTAGCACGATGGTAATGCCCTTTTCTTTATGAAGCCAGCTTATCTGGTCCAAAATCTCGTCCCGGCCCCTTGGATCCAGGCCCGCCGTAGGTTCGTCCAGAATCAGCACCTCCGGTTCCATGGCAAGTACGCCCGCGATGGCCACCCGGCGCTTCTGACCGCCGGACAGTTCAAAGGGCGACTGCTTCTCATATTCTTCCGAAAGGCCTACCATCCGCATGGCCTCTCTAGCCCGGGCTTCCGCCTCTCCCTTCGATAATCCCTGATTCTTCGGCCCGAAGCAGATGTCGCTTAAGACGTCCACTTCAAAAAGCTGGTGTTCCGGATACTGAAATACCAGTCCCACCTTGCTTCGAAGCTTCCGCATATCGTAGCCTTCCGCGTAAATGTCCTCTCCGTTAAAATAAATATGGCCGGAGGTGGGCTTTACCAGACCGTTCAGGTGCTGTACCAGTGTGGATTTTCCCGATCCGGTGTGGCCGATGAGACCGATAAACTGACCGTCCGGGATCTCCAGATTTACGTCCTTCAGCGCATGAATCTCATAGGCTGTGGAAGGACTGTAGGTATATTGTACATGCTCTAATTTAAGTGACATAAGGCTTCCACCAGTTCCTCTCTTGTCAGTATTCCGTCGGGCAGGTCAAGACCCGCTTTTTTCAGCTCCCACGCCAGCTGGGTGGCCTGGGGTACGTCCAGCCGGTAAGATTTCAGAGTCTCCACCTGGGAGAAGATCTCCTTCGGCGTTCCGGTCATGACGATTTTACCGTCGTCCATGACGATGACCTTGTCCGCGTAAATGACTTCTTCCATATAATGAGTAATCAGAATGACCGTAATATCTTCCACCTGATTCAACGCCCGGACTGTCCGAATGACTTCCTTCCGGCCATTGGGGTCCAGCATGGCGGTAGGCTCATCCAGCACGATGCACTTGGGATGCATGGCTACCACGCCCGCAATGGCCACCCGCTGCTTCTGGCCTCCGGACAGCTTATTCGGAGAATGGTGACGGTATTTCAGCATATTCACTGCCTTCAGGCTCTCCTCCACCCGCTCCCAGATTTCTTTCGTGGGCACTCCCATATTTTCCGGACCAAAGCCCACGTCCTCTTCCACGATGGTTCCGATGATCTGATTGTCCGGGTTCTGGAACACCATACCAGCGCTCTGACGCACGTCCCAGACCCGCTCCTCATCCCTAGTGTCGATGCCGTCCACCCAGAGGGTTCCCTCACTGGGTACAAGCAATGCGTTGATATGCTTCGCCAGGGTGGACTTTCCGGAACCATTGTGTCCCAGGATCGCTACAAAATCACCCTTCTCGATCGCGAAGTCCACGCCGTTCACCGCCTTAATCAGCTCCCGCTCCCGGCCTTCCTCATCGTATTTTCTGTATTCATAAACCAAATCTTTGGCTTTGATCATAGTTTCTTTCTTATCCATATTTTCAACCTGTCCTGCAAACTCCACCAGAAATTTCCTTTTTTCTGGAGTTTTACATTTTCTGAATCTTCTTTCCTACGCTCCACCATAAGTCCCCGGCTGCACGCCGGTCGTGGCACTGCCTTTAATTGTATAATAACGTCATGGGATTTGCAAGAAAAAGTATGGATTGTCAACGGATTTTTATTCTCCAGTTTACATTTTAACTAAAAATGACAGTTATTTCTATGTTTCGCCGCTGAAAATAAGAGCCCTCGGAACGTTTCCGCTCTGAAGGCTCTGACTTTTACTTTCTATCTTACGCGGCGCTTCTGCCGCCCTGCTTCATGGCATTTTCATATTCATGCAGCTTCTGCCGCTGCTCGGCTGTCAGTGTGGTCGGTACCTGAATCTGAATGGTTACATACTGATCGCCGTGGACATTGGGGTTCTTCATGGAGACGATGCCCTTGCCGCGGAGCCGTATCTTCTTTCCGGACTGGGTTCCTGCCGGAACCTTGCAGACCACATTTCCGTAGAGGGTCGGGAAGCTGGCCTCGCCGCCAAATACCGCTGTGGTAAATGGGATATCGGCCGTGGTATAGACATCCATGCCCTTCCGCTCATATCCTGCCCTGGGCGTAATGTGTACCTTCAGCAGCAAATCGCCGTTCTCCCCGCCTCCGAAGCCCGGGTGTCCCTTGCCCCGGAGCCGCACGCTCTTGCCGTCGTCAATACCTGCCGGAATATGCACGCTTAAGGACTGTACGCCGGTACCGTCTGCTGCCTGAATGTGAATCATCTTATCGCACCCAAAGGCCGCCTCATCAAAGCCGACCGTAATGTCCGCGTGTAAATCCTCGCCCCGATAAGAAGCCTGCTGCCGATAGCCCTTCTGACCGCCAAAGCCGCCAAAACCGGAACCATTGCTGTAAAAGCTGCTGTGGCCGCCCGCGTTGCCATGGAACATATTGCCAAAGATATCTCCGAACATATCGCCCATGTCGCCGCCTTCATAATGGAACTCCTGATAGCCGCTGCCGTCTCCCGTGTGGAAGCTGCCGCTACGGAAGCCTCCCTGGCCGCCAAAGCCCTGACCGCCCGCTCCTCCGTAGAAACCGCTTCCTGCGTCTGCCCGGGCGTTGCCTGCCTCGTCAAAGGCCGCAAAACCAAACTGATCGTATAATTTCTTCTTTTCCTTGTCACTGAGCACATTGTAGGCCTCTGTGACCTCTTTAAACTTCTGCTCGGCCACCTTGTCCCCTGGATTCATGTCCGGGTGGTATTTCTTTGCCAGCTTCCGGTAAGCACGCTTTATCTCTTTCTCATCTGCCTGCTTTCCAATGCCGAGCACCTCATAATAGTCCTGTTTCATAATGCCTGCTCACCTCCGCCTGCATAATTACCAGCTACAAAGATGGGGATGCAGCCAAGCCGCATCCCCATCTTCTCTTTTGCCTGTCGAAAAGGCCTACGCTTAGCCTTCAATATCGATATAGCTCTTCTTTTCTACCTTCGGCTGCTCCTCTTTCTTCGGAACCAGCACCTTCAGCACGCCATTTTCAAATTTGGCCTTGATGTCTTCCTGGGTGAGATCCTCTCCCACATAGAAGCTCCGGCTGGTGGTGCCGCTGTAGCGCTCCTTACGGATGTACTTACCATCCTGCTTCTCCTCCTTCTTGCTGTCGGTGGAAGCGGTAATGGTCAGATAACCGTCCTTCAGTTCTGCCTTCACATCCTCTTTCTTTACACCCGGAAGCTCAATCTCAAGCTCGTAACCTGTCTTGGTCTCCTTCACATCGGTGCGCATAAGGGACGCTGCCTCTTTGCCGTAAACCTTCTTTGCAGGCGCATACGGAAATGCAAAATCATTTACAAAATCATCTAATAAACTTTCTCCAAAAATACTCGGTACTAACATAAATCATTCCTCCTAATCTTCCCTTCAGTTCTGCTGGAGGTTCCGCAAGGGTTTTTTCTTATTTTCTTTCTTCTCCCTTGCTCTGATTCTGTTATAGCACCATTGTTAGCACTCGTCAAGTAGGAGTGCTAATATTTTAGAGATTGTTTAGAATTATAATATTTGCATAATAATCATAACAATTCAGACATATTTATCTGATATCTTCGGAAGTATTTCCCGCATATCATCAAACAGGCAATCTGCTTTTTCCTGGTGAAATCCAAATCGTAAATCTCGTCTCGCAGCTACCATTACGCCTGCTGCTTTTCCGGCTTCAATTCCGTAGGTGGAATCCTCCACAACCAATGTCTCCTCCGGTGCCGTTCCCAACTGCTTCATCGTGTACCGATAAATTTCCGGATCCGGTTTACTTCTCTGGAAATCATCACCACTGACCAGCACTGAAAAATAGTTTCCCCAGTTCTGCTGTTCGACCACCAGTCGGATAATCCGATGGGGAGAGGATGAGGCGATGGCCATCCTTATGCCGTCTGCACGCAACTTTTCCAATACCGGAAGCACGTCCGCAAACTGCATCTGACTGTAATCCAGCTCCCGATCCCGGAGCTTTCTCTCAAATTCGTCTTTATACTCCTGACGAAGCGCCTTTCCTGATATGCTTCCGCCATGCGCCCGGGCCACATTCTCCCATATGGGAGAATTGTGGGCGCCGACGGTCTTGCAGGCTTCCTCAAAAGAAAGTACCATACCTTTTCCTTTCAGAAACTCCAGAAGCAAATTCAGGTAAAAGAGTTCACTGTCTATCAGGGTACCATCCAAATCAAAGATAACTGCTTTTTTCATATATTAATACTCAAACTGGCGATAGTATCTTCTAAGCTGCATATCATGACCCAGCTTCAGGGACATCTGTATGGACAGGCGGTCAATCAGCAGACTGCAGGCGATAAACGGAGCATAGATCCAGCGGAACTTTTCATCTACGCCTTCCAGCTCATAATCCTTCGTATCTACTACAAAAAGCTTCGCCGGTGTCTGCTTCAGGAAACGCTCTGCTCTCTCGTCAAGCGCGCGGTCCGGACCCTCACCCTTAATCAGAATGACAGGTGTTAAATCGTCAATCAACTCCAGAGTTCCATGGAACAGATCCGCGGAGGATACGGACTTCGTGCGAACCCAGAGTGCTTCCTCTACCACACACATAGCCTCGTCAATATTCTCGCCCCACATCTGGCCGCCGCCTACAAAAAGGATGTAATTTTCTCTCTTCAGAGCCTCCGCCATTCTTTCTGCTTCCGGATCAAACTTTTCTTTTACCTTCACCATATTTTCCGGCATCATGGCAACTTCTTTTTTGAACTGTGCATAGTCTGCCTCAGAAATTTCTCCCTGTTTCAGGAAAATCCGCATCAGGAAGGTATAAATCTCCATGTAATAGAACTCCGGAAGATCCGCCTTTACTACCGGTACATAGCCATCGGAATTCTTTCCGATCGGGCTGTCCGGACTGCTGGTAAATGCCACGATATAACAACCTTTTTCCTTCAGCTTTGCCGTAGCCGCTGTTACCTCTTTTGTATCTCCGGATTTGGATACCGTAATAATCAGAGATTTTTCTGTCAGCTGACGGTTTCCGATGGTCATCAGCTCTGCCGCGTGCTCCAGATAAACCGGCGTATTACTCATCTGCTTCCATACAACGCTTGCCGCTGTAAGCATTGCCATAGAGCCTCCCACGCCTACCATAAAAATGTTGTCAAAACCGTGTACTACCGCAGCATCTGCCGCCTTTTCTGCCAGCTCCAAATCTGCCGCTGTCTTGTGTCCGATCTCCAGATACTTTGCCTCGTCAAACTTATACATTTTTTCTTTTCTCCTCTTTTTTTATTTAACCTAAAATGCCAAAGAATGCACAGATGATTCCGAAAATACAGGTTCCGAGAATCAGCCACATGACATTTACGTTCTTCTTCATGAGCCAGTAATAGATTCCTGTAAAGGCCAGACCCAGCATACCCGGCATAATACCGTCCAGAATGGACTGAATGGTCGTTGCGGCGTCACCGGATCCGATCGTAATGGGGCAATTGACCGATACCATAGTCATCATCATACCGCCTACAGTCATAATACCCACAATTCCGGTGGCCAGCATCAATTTATCCATCATATGAGATTTCTGGATTTTCTCCAGATACTTTGTTCCTAGCTCATAACCCTTTAATGCGCCGAAATATCTGCACAGATAACTGGGTACATTGAAAATCAACAGGAACAAAATCGCGCCCAGCCAGTTGCCTGCAGCTCCCAGAGAACAGCCGATACCGGTACCGATGACACGGATGGTTCCCAGGAAAATGGAATCGCCCACGCCGGACAGAGGACCCATCAGGGCTGTTTTTACCTGCGTAATAGATGCCGTATCAAAATCATCACTGTTGGCATTGGTTTCCTCCATGGAAGCCACCACGCCGCCTACAAAAGGAATCAGCTGATGGGTACAGTTGAAGAATTCCAGGTGACGTACCAGGGCGTCCTTATATTCGGGGGTTCCTTCCCCATACAGCTTCCGAAGAATCGGCTCCATCATGTACTCAAAGCCCAGATGCATCTGCCGCTCGTAATGCCATGCCCAGCCTGTTTTCAGGCTTCGCCGGAACATTCTCTGTAAATCCTTTTTCTCCAAATGCTTTTCTGTCTGATTAGAAGTCATCGTCCTCATCCTCCTCTGCTATGGTATTAACCGCAGCCTCTGCTGCCGCGCCCTTCGGTGCCAGTAAGCCTGATTTTTCTACTGCAATAATGATACCGATAATCGCTACTGCCAGAATTGGCGCATTAAAATATGAACACAGTACAAAACCAAGGAACAGGAACGGAATCAGCTGCTTGTTCAGTATCATTTTCGCCAATACCGCAATTCCGACTGCAGGAAGGAGACCTGCCGCAACAGAAAGACCGTTGGTAATAAAAGCCGGAATAGAGTCTAGGAATTTCTGCATTACATCACTGCCCAGATAATAACCGGCGAAAACCAGAATAAATGTACTCAGGCAGCGAATAAAACCAAAGAAATTCATCACCCGGAATACGCCCTTTGCGTTTCCTTCCGCCGCGTACTTATCAGCTCTTGTGGCAATCACGGTACCCAGCATAAATACCAGGTTGTTGACAACCAGCGCTATCATGGAAATAGGAAGCGCCAGGGCCATGGCAATTCCTGTATCCTTTCCCAGGCCGATAGCAAACGCGGTTCCCAGAATACCTCCGGTAACAATGTCAGGCGGAATATAAGCTCCAACCGATACAGCCCCCATAAACATCAGCTCCAGGGAGGCACCGATAATGGTTCCCTGTCTGACATCACCCATTACAATTCCTACCAGCACACCAGTAACCAACGGTCGGAAAATATAGTTAGTTCCGATTGCGTAATCATAGATTGCAAATGCTCCGACCAGGCCGAGCAATAGCGCAATTCCCAAATTTGATCCCATTTTACTTTACCTCCTCTTTAGATAAGATTACCTACATTAACCTTTCGTTCATCCGGTACCAGACGTATTTCCACCTCAGTACCCTTTTCTATCAGCCGTTTCAGACCTGCTTCCTCTTCCTCTGTTACCCAGATGGTCTTGGAAAGCTGCTTTCCGTTTTCCAGTTTCTTGACGCCGCCCAGATTGATATGGGTAATCTGCGGACAATGCTCCGCTAATGTAATGGCGTCCTTTGGGGATTCTACTACGATAAATAATTTGTATTTATCGGTAACTCCACTGTTAATTGCAGCAATGGAATCCTCAATATTTTTGATAACCAGCTTAGTTCCGGCGGGCTTGCTGAGTTTCACGGTTGTTTTCCGCAAATCGTCATGCATAATACCGTCATTGGCAATCAAAATACAGTCCGCGCCCAGGTTCGTGGTCCAGGAAAACGCCACCTGACCGTGCAGCAGTCTGTGATCCACACGCAGCAGTTTAATCATTCTCTTACACCTCCCAGCTTTTAAAAGTCCTCATTTTTCGCTTCTGCGTCCAGAAGCTTTCTGCAGTTAACTGCCCCTTCTCTGGCTGCATTCAGGGCTTCTTCTATCGCAACCTCCACCGATGCATCCTTTAATTCGGTCAGCACCAGCAGGAGGGCCAGATTCATTCCGGTGAGAAGATGGATATCCGGACGATGGATGTACTTCATAAACTCATTGTTCACACTGCCGCCCAGTAAATCGGTGACAATCACCCACTCTTCTCCTTCCTTTATGTTTTCCATAAATTCTTTCACACGCGCTTCAATACTGGTCTCTCCATCCAGATAGGCGCAGAAGGTTTTTACCTCTTCCTGTTTTCCCATGATCAGCTCCAACGAACATTTCATTCCTTTTGCCAGAGTTCCATGGGACGCAATTAAAATCTTCATTTAAAACTCCTCTTCCCTGTTGTCATTTTTTATATAATCATATACATAGGCAATCTCGCCGATGGGCAATTTCACACCGTAATGACTGCAGATTTCTTCAAAGCTGCTCTGCATCATATCAATGAATTCCCGGTGCTCATTTTCGAAATCTTCATATTCCACAGAGGTTATCTCCGCCTTTGTCACCAGACGCTCAATGAGACAGCAGATATGGATATACAGGCCGCAGATGGTTCTGCCTCCCAGCTGCCTGTGCATATGCTTCTGTAAGGTCTGCATGGCCGCTTCTACCATATTCAAAAGTGCCGGGGCATTCAGAATAGTCAGATACTGAACTACATTTTCCAGCGTGAAATTCTTCAGGAAATTACTCTCAAACTGCTGAATTTCTTCCTCATTTAGATAGTTGCGGAAGATTCCTTCTAACCGTTCCAGTGAATTTCCGGAAATCATATCCTCCAGGGCGATAAAGGGAACCTCCTTCAGCTTCGGATTGAAAACGCCAATCATGCAAAGCACATCATACTTCTGAAAAATCTCTGCAGACTCCTGGTTTTTCACTAAATCATAATAATCGTAAACAATAGACTGAATCGGAAGGATCCGCGGCATACTCTCGTCAAACAGCTTCTTCATCCGCTCAGCAGATCGGATGCCTGATTCGCTGACAAAGATAATGGCTGCTTCCTTCTGTACCTTTTTTATCAGCCTTCCCTTCGGATTGCCCGCCAGAACCGCTTCCCGGATAATCTGCTCCGGTTCCTCTCTCTGCAGCATCCGGCTGCCTACCTCCAGAGCCAGAGCTGTGGATACGTTATTGATGATACCGATATTTATATTGGATACATCATCCAAACGGATATCTATATCCTCCAGACTTCCCGTATCCGTCAGTAACAACAGATTTTTAATTCCGGGAAGATTCCGGATATGACGTTTGACATTCTGCACCACCTCAACCACATTGCTGTCCAGCGGCATGTCAATGGCCTCGAATACTCTAGAATCCAGAATTTCATTGACTGAATCCGCAATACTGCTGGCTGTAGAATAGCCGTGGCAAATGATCAGGCCATACATATCATTTTCATGAATATCCCGGTCATACTGCATAATTTCCAGTGTCAGCAAAATACGGGCTGAAATTCCGGGATTCAGATCCAGATTATCCCGCACTGCCTTTGCCAGATCCTTCACTACCAGAGCTGCTTTCGGGAAATTCTCTGTCAGCCGGTGTTCCAGATAGTTCAATTCCTTTTTATGCTGTTCCTCCCAACCGGATATTTGCACATAATTCTGTATCTGCTGATAGATGAGCCTTGTAATAACAATTCCCCAGTTTGTGGAAAGCGTAATATTATATTTCTTGCTGACAGAGCCTATCACATCCTCTACTACCATTCGAACCGCTTTCAGCTTTCCGTTTGCGTAGATTTTCCGGAATACCAGATAATCGTAATAGCCTTT
Source organism: Laedolimicola ammoniilytica (assembly GCF_025567165.1). NCBI lineage: Bacteria > Bacillati > Bacillota > Clostridia > Lachnospirales > Lachnospiraceae > Laedolimicola > Laedolimicola ammoniilytica. The sequence goes on along the minus strand of NZ_JAOQKC010000024.1, from coordinate 23,385 downwards.
TACACAGTAATAAGACTGCTTTACAAAATCGTTCCAGTTTTTTTCAGCTTCCAGCTGTTCGAACTGATTCAATATTTGTGAAAGTATATTGAAATAGCTGTCCAATCCGTTTTCATGCTGATACCCCCGGATGGGAATCAACGTCTCGTCCTCTGTCTTTTCCTCTGCCATAGGAAGAGAAGCAATCATATCCTCCGAAAGATGGTACAGCATAACCTGAATATGTTCTCCGTTTTGCCGCATCAATGCATTGGCACAACAGATGGCAATGCTGTTGCGAAGCTGACGGATATTTCCTTCAAAATGATAATTCATAAAGGCCTGCAGCACCCGCTTGCTGATATAGATGTCCTTATGTAGCTTCAATGATTCCTTATGAAAACAGGATACAATAAGCTCCTCCCGTTCTTCCGGAGACCGTTCGTCCAGAGAAGGAATCTGAAGTACAATCGGAATCTGTCGCAAAAGGGAATCCAGAATTTTTCTTTCTGTTTTTTCAGAGGCCGTGAATACCAGCCGCCTTCCCCACTCGTCCAGTCCTTCTGTCAAAAGTGGAAGCAACAGCTCCTGTTCCTCCGGCGGCAGCCGATCCAGATTTTCAAAGACCATCAGCCTTTTTCCCTGCTGCACAGCCAGCAGTTCCCGGAATTTTTCCGGTTTATTCTGGTAATCGCTGCAGTTCATCCAGACAACCTCTTCCTCCTTTGGAACCACTTCTCTGTTGACCGCATACTCGAACATGAGTTGTACCAGGAAATTTTTTCCTACTCCGTTTTCACCACACAGGAGAATCGGGATTCCATGTCCCGGATAACCAATAGCTGATTTACACTGTTCAATACAGTACCCCAGGCTTCCGTTATAACCGATGGCCCTGGCAAAATCTCTGGTTCCGGTCTGTTCCAGTACATCCAGCAGCTCCTCAAAGCTCTGATAGGTAATCTTCTCCAGATGCACCCGATAGTTTTTTTCCAATTCCTCCCTGCTCAAAAAGCAAATAGGCCAGGAATTGATTTTCACTGCCTTTTCTTCCTTAACCAATTCGTTCAGATACTGGCTGGCCAGGTTCCTGCTGATGTACAAATCATCTCCGATATTCTTCGCTGTCAGTTCAATTCTGTTATTGCCTGAAAACTCTCTGCTCTTTTCTGTAAGCAGCTTTCCTATCTGGTCTTTCGTATTTCCTGTCATGCTTTCTCCTCTCCACGTGCTCTATTTTACACACTTTTTTGGGTTTGAAAATGCCTTCGACGCTATATCGACATTCTACTGCTTTTCCGGACACTTGCAACTATTTTCGACACAAACTATTCATACAGCCTCTGTATTTTCAGACACTTTATTTTTTCCACCCCATTGACTCTGAAAGTTTGATTTCGTATGCTTGATACAAAAAAAGAGAGGAGTTTTTCTTATGGCAAATCATGAATTAATGAAATTAACAGCTCATCAGGTAAAAGAGGGGCATTACGACAAGGCTATTCTCGCTGTCGGTTCCTGTGAAGCCCATGGTCAGCATATCGCGGAAGGCTGCGACACTCTGGTTTCTTATGAATTAAGTAAGAAGATTGCCGACAACGTAGATGGCCTGTTGATGCTGCCTCCTGTCACCGTCGGCTACAGCGGACATTACGATACGTTTCCCTTCACACTGACTTTAAGCTATGACACCGTAACACAGGTGATCTATGATATAATGGAAAGCGTCCTTCGCAACGGCATTAATAAGATTTTTGTTTTCAATGGCCATGACGGCAATATTGCCCCCATTGAGATTGCTTCCCGCAAAATCAAAGAAAAGTATCCGGACGCCCGCATTGCTTCTCTGCCGGAATGGTGGGTAATCGCCGGAAAGCTGTTGCCGGAAGGAACCTTCGAGGTATGGAACGGCGTGGGGCATGCCGGTGAAGGCGAAACTTCTATTGCATATCATTTGTTCGGCGAATACTGTGAGCCGGAGCTGGCTACCTGTGTCATTCCGGATCATCTGATAGATGGCATTGATATAAAATGGGATTTTTCTGAAATTACCAATACTGCACAGACCGGAGACGCCACAAAGGGCACTGCAGAAAAGGGTGAGAAAATGACAAATGTTCTGGTAGATTTCGCCGCAAAAGCCATCCGGGAATTGGACAGCCGGGACTGGAATTACGGTTCTACCCAACATAAAACTGCTTTAAAATAAGAATTTCTTTTTCTATCAAAGAACGGACAGAATCCTTCCCATCAGATTCTGTCCGTTCTGTTTTTCTAAATAATGACCCGCTCCCGGTCCGGATGCTCCCCGGACCAGCCAATCTGGGGCAGTGTCATCAGCATGTGCATATCGTCGTCCTCGATGTTAAAGCCAAAGACGTCCAGGTTCTGGCGCATCCGCTCGCCGGAAGAGGATTTCGGCAGAGGCAGTACGCCGCACTGAAGGGCGAAATGGATGCAGAGTTGCGCTACAGATACCTGATACTTTTCCGCCAGTTCCATGAGAAGCGGCTCCCCAAGCACCCTGGCCCGTCCGATGGGACTCCAGGCCTCCACCTGAATGCCCAGGCGCTGGCTGAAATCCACCGCGGCCTTCTGCATATATCCCGGATGGAACTCCAGCTGATTCACCATGGGAATGATACTGGTCCGCTCCAGCAGGTTGTTCAGATGGTGAGGCAGAAAATTGCTGACGCCGATGGCCCGCACCTTTTTCGACTTATAGAGATCCTCCAGGGCTTTCCAGGTTTCCACATCCAGATCCTTCCACTCGGCTGTCAAGTCATTGGGTCTCGGCCAGTGAATCAGATACAGATCCAGATAGTCGGTGCCCAGTTTTTTACAGGACTCTTCAAACTCCCGCAGGGTTGAATCGTAGCCGAGGCGGTCTCTCCAGACCTTTGAGGTCAGGAAAAATTCTTCCCGGGGAATGCCGCTTTCCCGGACTGCTTTTCCCACTGCTTCCTCATTAAAATAAAAGGCAGCCGTATCCAGATGCCGGTAGCCCTGCCGGATAGCTTCGCTGATAATAGCCTCATCGTTGTGTTCTGCGGCCTTGTAGGTGCCGAAGCCCACCGCCGGAATCTCCACACCATTGGCCAATGTAAATGTATGTCTCATATGCTGCTCCCTTCTTCCGTGCTTTCACGCTCGTGATTTCCTACATTATACCTTCTTTTCCCCGGCCGCTCAAGTCCGTCCGCCGGAAAATCCCGTTTTCCCTCCGAAATCCTGAAAACTCAGAAATTTCGGGAATTTAACCGTGGAAAGGGCTTGCAAATTCTATATTTTCCTGTAAAATAGATGTGTATGCCCGCAGATAAAAGCTGTAGGTCAAAAAAAACGTATCATACACCATATTTACCAAGTCATAAGGAGCAAAACATGATCAGTGCAAATAACGTAACGCTTAGAATAGGAAAGAAAGCCTTATTCGAGGATGTCAATATCAAATTTACCGAGGGCAACTGCTATGGCCTCATCGGAGCCAACGGCGCGGGAAAATCTACCTTCTTAAAGATTCTCTCCGGCGAGCTGGATTCCACCAATGGCGAAGTGGTCATCACTCCGGGCCAACGTCTCTCCTTCCTGAAACAGGATCATTTCCAGTATGACGAGTACCCGGTTCTGGATACCGTTATTATGGGAAATGCCCGTCTCTATGAGATTATGAAGGAAAAGGAAGCCATCTACGCAAAAGAGGACTTTACCGACGAGGACGGTATCCGCGCCAGCGAGCTGGAGGCTGAATTTGCGGACATGGACGGCTGGGAGGCTGAGTCTGACGCCGCTACTCTCTTAAACGGACTGGGTATCGATACCGATCTTCACTACACCCTGATGAAGGATCTCCTGGGTGCCCAGAAGGTCAAGGTTCTGCTGGCACAGGCATTGTTCGGCAACCCGGATATCCTGCTTCTGGACGAGCCGACCAACCACCTGGATCTGGACGCTATCGCATGGCTGGAGGAGTTCCTGATTAACTTCCCGAACACCGTCATCGTAGTATCCCATGACCGTTATTTCCTGAATAAGGTCTGCACCCATATCGCCGACATCGATTACGGCAAGATTCAGCTCTATGCCGGTAACTACGACTTCTGGTACGAGTCCAGCCAGCTGCTGATTCGCCAGATGAAGGAGGCCAATAAGAAGAAGGAAGAGAAGATCAAAGAGCTGCAGGAATTTATCTCCCGTTTCTCTGCTAACGCTTCCAAGTCCAAGCAGGCAACCTCCAGAAAGAAGGCTCTGGAGAAAATCGAGCTGGACGAGATCCGTCCCTCCAGCCGGAAGTACCCCTACATCGATTTCCGTCCGAACCGCGAGATCGGAAATGAAGTGCTGACCGTAGAGGGTCTGTCCAAGACCATCGACGGCGTGAAGGTTCTGGATAATATTTCCTTTATTCTGGGGCATGACGACAAGGTAGCCTTCGTAGGCGGCAACGAGTTTGCCAAAACAACCCTCTTTAAGATTCTGTCCGGAGAAATGGAGCCGGACGAGGGTACTTATAAATGGGGTATCACCACCAGCCAGTCCTATTTCCCCAAGGACAACAGTAAGGAATTTGACAACGACGATACCATCGTCGACTGGCTGACCCAGTATTCCGAGATCAAGGACGCAACCTATGTCCGCGGCTTCCTAGGCCGTATGCTCTTCGCCGGAGAAGACGGCGTGAAGAAGGTCAAGGTTCTGTCCGGAGGTGAGAAGGTCCGCTGTATGCTGTCCAAGCTGATGATTTCCGGCGCCAACGTGCTGATTCTCGACGAGCCCACCGACCACCTGGATATGGAGTCCATCACGGCCCTGAACAACGGCCTCATCAAGTTCCCGGGCGTGCTGCTGTTCTCCTCCCGTGACCACCAGATTGTACAGACTACCGCCAACCGTATCATCGAGCTGCTGCCGAACGGCGCTATGATCGATAAGATCACCACCTACGACGAGTACCTGGAGAGCGATGAAATGGCAAGAAAGCGTACCGTCTATACCAAGAGCGCGGACGAGGAGGATGATAACTAAAAATTTTGTTTTGCAGGAATTTTCGCGAATCTTCGTAGAAATGAATCTGTTCCGGAACTGAAGTTTTCTGAATCCGTCAAAAATCGTTTTATTACGAAAAAGGCATTCTATAGTTTCTATTTCATGATCTGAAACTACAGAATGCCTTTTTCTCTTTTGGTGACCCTATGTTTTCCACCGACACAGTTTCGTTTACACCCAGCTGGCGTTCTTCGCCTCTGTCCATCGCTCCTGCTGGGCCTCGTACTGCTCGTTCAGCCAGGCGATGGCCTGTGTAAAGCCCTCGTCTGTGAAGGGAAACTCCCTGGCCTCCTTCTGATCCTCCGCTGTCTTTTCAAAGCAGAAGGGCTCCGGATAAATCACTGCCTCCAGTGTCTTTTTGTCCTCTTCCTCTTTCTTCCGCAGCCGGTAACGCATGCCCTCATAGCTTCCGGTATAGACGCCCCGGTTGATATAGGGGAGGCCGGCCTGGCCGTGTAAATCTATCATAGAATGACTTCCTTTCTGGTTTTCATATCTTTTCCGATGATTTCTTTGAAATTATAGCACAGTTCCCTTTTCTCCTCAATGCGCATTTTCTCAGCTGTCGCCCACCGATAACTGAAAACTGCCAACATCCGCTTAAAATATCCCTGTCCAAAACTGTGATAAAATGTTATACTGAAAGCGTTGTTTCCTGCATGAAAATTTTATCTGAATTTCAACACCGGAATCAACGGTTTCCTTACATAAGATATGGTTTCATTTCGACAACAGGAGGTTTTACACCATGACAGACCGTTTATATTATGAAGACAGCCACCTGACCGAGTTCCCGGCGGTGGTGACTGCCTGCGAGCAGGAAAAGGATTTCTGGAAGGTGGCGCTCGACCAGACCGCGTTTTTCCCGGAAGGCGGCGGACAGGCCGGGGATACAGGATATCTGGGCGACGTGGAGGTCTTCGATACCCATGAGAAAAATGGAGAAATCTGGCATTATACCAGACAGCCCCTGGAAGTCGGCGCAGAGGTAAAAGGCGTCCTGGACTGGGAAAAACGCTTTTCCCGGATGCAGCAGCATTCCGGCGAGCATATCGTCTCCGGTCTTATCCATACCCGCTTCGGCTACGACAACGTGGGCTTCCATCTGGGAGAGGAAGAAGTCACTATGGACTTCAATGGCCCGATTACCAAAAAAGAGCTTTTAGAAGTTGAGACTGCTGCCAACCAGGTGGTCTTCGGTAATGTGCCGATTCAGATCTCCTATCCCAGCAAAGAAGAACTGGCTGTTCTCGATTACCGGAGCAAAATCGAGATCGAAGGACAGGTGCGTATCGTCACCATTCCCGATATCGACGTCTGCGCCTGCTGCGCGCCCCATGTGAATACCACCGGAGAGATCGGCCTGATTAAGCTTACGAATGTACAGTCCCACCGGGGCGGCGTCCGGGTCAATCTCCTGGCCGGAGATCGGGCGCTTCGCGACTACCGGGAAAAAGAGAGCAGCGTGAAGGCTGTTTCCGTGCTGCTCTCCGCCAAAGAGGCGGTGGTAGCTGACGCGGTAGAACGGCTGAAGCAGGAGAATTTCCGCCTCACCGGACAGTTGATGGCGCTGAGTAAGACGTTGATTCAGAATAAGGCTGCTTCCGTAGCCGAAGGAACCGCCAATCCCATATTTTTCGAGGATAACCTGGATGCGGATACCAGCCGGGAATTCGTAAACCTCTTATCCGCCCGCTGCAGCGGCATCGCCTGTCTCTTCATCGGAAATGATGAGAGCGGCTACCGCTACATCTTCGGAAGCAAGACCGAGGATACCCGGCCCCTCTGCAAGGCCCTGAACGGGCAGTTCGGCGGGAAGGGCGGCGGAAAGCCCGAGATGGTGCAGGGATCGCTCTCCGGCACCCAGGAAGAGCTGATGGGCGCAGTAGAAACTTTTCTGCGCAGCTAGGTAATGACTGCTATTTGCGTCTCTATGCGCGCCTCGGACGACGGCTCCTATCCTTTGCCGTCAAATACCATATAAGGAGAATTTTATGATGTCCCTATACAAGGATGTACAGAAAGCGGCAGCCCGCAAACAGGGCGTCGATGTGAAAGAACCCGCGGAGGTGACCATGTCCAATATTCTGGACGGCCCCATCAAGAGACCGGACGAGTCCAAGCTTTTCAAGACCGTGGAAGAACGCTGCGCCGACGCCAGGAGCACGGCCATGACACTGCTTCTGGTGGGCGTACTGGGCCTGGCGGCCATGATACTCGCCATCACCGGCTCCCTTCAGCTTCCCTTACCGAAAATCGCGCCTTACAGTATGAGTGTGCTGTTTCTGGCTTTTATCGGGGTGGCTGTGGCACAGATTCAAAAGTCGAAGAAAATTCTGACCGAAGGACCTGCGGAGCATGCGCGGATCAAGAATATTAAGAAGTGGTTTGAGACGGAGGGCATCGCTGCTCCGGAGATCGCAGAATTGCCGGTGACGGTACCGGTCAATGAACTGGAGTCGCTTTATCGGAAAAAGTATGAAGCTATCAAAGAAGTGCTTCATAAGCAGTTTTCTGAAGAAGATGTGAAGCTGTTAGATAAGCTGGCAGCAGACTTTTCCGAGGATGCGCGGATTGACGCCATGCTGGAGGAGCAGGTGCGAATTGAAGCGGCAGTGCGAGATAAAAGGACTTCGTAAGAGGGGGCTTCTACAACGGACGGTCGGAAAATCAATTTCCCACGTTCGAGGCGACCTAGCCTCTCCTTAGGAAAGTTGATTTTCCAACCTGGGGTTGGCCGGGAGAACTCCCGGAAGATTGTCTCAAGGGGGGTTACGCTCGTGCGTAGCCCTTTTTGTTTTCAATTGCGAACGCACGGGAAATGAAATTTCCCTAACTGACTTCTACTTCAGTCTTGCGATCTCGTCTCGTATCTCACGATCACTCTCATTAAAAAGCAATCTCTTATTATAACGTTCATAACGCTCACAGTCCGTGGTCTGCAGGAAAGCCACCGCGGCTTCGGACATGTTAAGGCCAGTAAGGAAAATGACCATTTCCTGGCTGTCGCCGAAGGCGGCTTCCAGGAAGTCAAAGGCGTGTTCAAGGACCGCGCTGCCGCTTTCCTGCTCGCCGGCATAGCGGGCCCGCTGCTCGCCGAAAAGGCGGCGTAGAATCTCGAAGGCTGCAGATCCATCTTCGGGATGTTCGGCTTTCAATGTGTTCTCATAGGACAACAGAGTTTCTTCCAGACGCAGGAGACGTTTCTCCTCATCCTTGGTCAGGAGCTCTGCCTCTTTTTTCTGCTGCCGTTTTTCTTCCACTGTATCCCGCAGATTTTCAAGAACCTTTGGAATCCCTTCGCCGTCTGCCGCGAAGTTTTCTGCGTTCAGCACGGAGCCCGCTGCTTTCATCTGGGCGAATAGAGCTTCGGTGAAGCGTTCCTGTTCCCGGACTTTTCGCAGGCGTTCGATGCAGCCGGACAGCAGCAGATTTACCACACTCAGACGCTCGTCAAAGGAGGCGTGGGACAGCTTTTTCAGAGTTGCCTCCCGGATGGTACCGCCCAGGATTTCCTCTATCTGATAATCACTCTCATATTTCCGGTAGAGTTCCAGATAGTTGGCGAATTCTCCGGCGATTTTGTCATGCTGGAGATACTGGCGCACCACGTCTTTATCCGCCTTCTTTCCCAGCTTTTCATAGACTTCTAAAAGGCGGGACAAATCCTCCCAGCCACGGGGCGTGGCAAAACGGCGGCCGTCCACTGTGCTTTCCATCTGATAAAAATGGGCAGGGCGGGCATCCAGATAGGAAATCACCGCCGGATGGATCCGGGACTGTACCGCGTATTCCCGCCATACGCCATAATCCGGCTCCACTTCAATCTTCTTCACACGGTCCAGGGTAACCACGTCAAACTCCCGGACGGATTTGTTGTACTCGGGCGGGTTGCCTGCGGCTACGATGATCCAGCCCTCGGGAATTGGGTGATTACCGAAGGTCTTACACTGGAGGAACTGAAGCATGGCCGGGGCCAGGGTCTCGGAGACACAGTTGATCTCGTCGATGAAGAGAATGCCTTCTTTCAACCCCGTTTTCTTCATTTTTTCATAGATGGAGGCCACGATTTCACTCATGGTGTATTCGGTGACGGCTTTTTTCTGACCGCCAAATTCCATTTCCGAGATAAAGGGCAGACCGATGGCGCTCTGGCGCGTGTGGTGGGTGATGGTGTAGGCCACCAGGCCCACGCCGCACTCTCTGGCTACCTGTTCCATGATCTGAGTCTTGCCGATACCTGGCGCGCCCAGCAACAGAACCGGGCGCTGGCGCACGGTGGGGATGACGTAGTCGCCGTATTCATCTTTTAAAAGATACGCTTCTATCGCGTCTTTGATCTCCTGTTTTGCTCTCTTGATGTTCATTTTTTTCTCCTTCTTTTATCTGTTTTCCAGATCGCTCTCCTGCAGTATCAACTTAATCGCCCACGCCGGCACATCCACGTCCCGGTAATGGTTCTGCACAAAGATAAACGCGGTTTCATAGGGTGGCATTTTCACCGGAAACACCCCATAGCCATCCGTAAAGTACAGAAGCCCCCGCAGCCGCCAGAATTTCTTCTTCGCCAGCTGCTCTTCCACATAAGTAAAGGCCGGGCGGAAATCCGTACCGCCTCCGCCCAGGATCGTGAAATGCTCCATGTACTCTTTCAGTGCCTCCTGGCTCTCGATGAGCACGTCGGACTGGACCCGCTCGTCGCACTGGAGGATGTGGATCCGCATGCGCTTGAAGAAATTCTCCGTCTGGGAGAGCACGTCGTAGGTTTCTTCCAGAAACCGCTTTACCAGCCCCTCCTTGCAGGACATGGATGTGTCAATGACGATGACGAACTCTTCGATTTTCCGCACCTCGCTGGTCTCCAGCGGCTCGATCAGCGGCATATTCCCATACATTTCCATCCCGTAGTGGTAGAAAATGTAATCAAAGCTGTCCGGATCGATCTGCATCTCCTCATGGAGCACCGTAAATTTTCGCAGGAATTCCTTGTAGTCATAACGGGAGCGGTTGCTGACCCGCAGCTGCTCCTTCAGCTCACCTTCCCCCTCCGAGGCCTCGTTGGAGAAAAGCATCACCTCTGTCTCCATCCGTTCCCGGATATCATCCCATTTTTTCCGGTTGGGATTCGGATTTTTCGGGCCGTTCTTCGAATCCTGCTCCCAGAGACTGTGGTCGTCCAGCCGGAACTCCATCTGCCAGCGGCTGATTTCCGCCTCCACAAGCGTTTCCTCTATAAATTTATAAATTCCTTCCGCAGTCAGCACCGGCAGCTTTTCCCGCAGTCTCGCATACACACTTTTCCGGAATGCTCCTGAGGAAATATGGACGCATTTCAAATAGAGGCTATCAATCAGGGCTTCCGTAGCCACGTCGCAGGCCAGGTTCCACAGTCTCTCATCCCGCCCTTTCCGATCAAAGGGATGGCAGAACAGGCAATGAAGAATTCCATGCAGATAGAGCCTGGTGCAGGCCGCCCGCCCCTGCTGCTCATAGAGTAACAGCAGCCCATCCGGGAAATAGTACAGCGCTCCGCCATCGGTTCCGGCTGGCGACACCGTGCCCGGGGCCAGGGCCAAATTGCCCAGAGCCAGATCCAGATAGCGCAGCTTCAGATACAGCTCGTTCCTGGACTGGTTCAGGATCCGGGCCGCCAGTTCCTCCTTTTTCAACTGCGCCTTTTGCTCTTCCAATATCGCGCTTTTTATCATGATGCCCTCCTACAGCTCAAACCGATCCAGGAACGACTGTTTTTTTGTATGCCCTGAAGCGCCCAGTCGATCCTGCAGATACGCCACGCCCTCCGGAAATCCGTCCGCCGCCGCGATGGCCGTCTGTGAAAGCAGGCCATCATCCGGTTTTCCATGTTCGGTCAGCCACATGAGCATGTCCAGATCCCGATGCTCCACTGCCTTTTCAAAGGCCTGCACAAGATGTCCGTTAAGCCAGCTCTCATAATCCTCCCGGCGATCCTCCGACAGACCCACCGGGTACTGAAGCCGGTCCATGGTCATTTCCAATACCGTATCAAAATCTTCTTCCGCCTTCGCCATGTAGTAGCAGGCGTCGTAGGCCCGGAAATCCAGTTTCTTCATATAAAAGCTGTTGCGGAAATTCATGCCGCTGCCGTGCATATGGGTCATCAGGATGCGGGCCGGGGTATTCTCCACGCTCTCCTCGAAAAATTCCGGGAACAGGAGCTTCGCCCGAAACTGTCCCTCCACGGTCACGGCCATTTTCTCCGGCACCTCGATCAGAATCTCCTTCAGGCAGGAAGTCTCTGTCCCGTCCAGCTTCACCGTCAGCTGCCCCAGATGATGGCAGCCAGTAAACAGCCCCGCCCCCAAATCCTTCAGGCTACTGTGGAAATGCAGCTCCGATAGTGCGTTACAATTATAGAAGGCATACGCGCCTATTTTCCGAAGCCCCTCCGGCAGGCTGACCCGTTCCACCTGTATGCCCTGAAGCTCCGGGGCTGCTTCCGGTGACGGCTCTTTTGCTTCCTGCTCTTTCGTTTCAAAATTCCATATTTTTACAGCTTTGCTTTTCAACTCCAGAGCGAACCGCTCCCGGCCAAGATGCGCGGAAAAGGCATACGCACCCAGTTCCGTCACCGGACAACCGTCGATCTCTGACGGAATTTCCGCTTCCTTTCCAAAGTCATAACAGCGGCGCACCACCGCGCAGCCATTTTTTATCTCATAGGCAAACCTCATTTTCTGCCTTTGTCTCCTTTTGTCAGTTTTCTTTTTTCACAATCCCTTTATGCTCTTGCATCATACCACAAACTTTCTGTTATTTCCAGAAAGAATGTGTAAATAACAAGAAATTCCTGCATATTTTCACGCATGTATACAACAATATATAGTAAATCAGCATTGACACCACTACTATATCTTGTTACAATAAGCTTGTTACTGACGAAAGAACAATTTTTATCATAGAGGGAGTGTAGCACATGAAAATCATCAAACGAAGCGGAGCGGAGGTAGAATTTGACCCCCATAAGATCATAATCGCGGTCTCCAAGGCCAATGACAGCGTGGTTCCCAGTGCCCGGATGACGCCGGTTCAGATTAGGCGAATCGCCGAGGATGTGGAAAGCGCGGCGCTGAATATCAAGCGTTCCTTAAGTGTGGAGGAGATTCAGGATATGGTCGAGGATCAAATCATGAATCAGCGCGCCTTTGACGTGGCGAGACAGTACATCACCTACCGCTATACCCGCGCCCTGGTGCGGAAGTCCAACACCACGGACGAGCAGATCTTAAGCCTGATTGAATGTAATAATGAGGAAGTCAAGCAGGAGAATTCCAATAAGAACCCCACTGTCAACAGCGTACAGCGCGACTATATGGCAGGCGAGGTCAGTAAGGATATCACCCGCCGTATTCTGCTTCCGCCGGATATCGTGGAGGCCCATCAGGAGGGCATCATCCATTTCCACGACGCGGATTATTTTGCCCAGCATATGCACAACTGTGATCTGGTCAATCTGGAGGATATGCTGCAGAATGGTACCGTTATCAGCGGTACTCTTATCGAGAAGCCCCACAGCTTCTCCACTGCCTGCAACATCGCCACACAGATCATTGCCCAGGTGGCTTCCTGTCAGTACGGCGGCCAGAGTATTTCCCTGACCCATCTGGCTCCCTTCGTGGATATCAGCCGGAAGAAGATCCGCCGTCAGGTGGCCGATGAGCTACACTCCATCCGCGAGGCTGTGACCCAGGAGGAGATCGATTTCATTACCGAGAAGCGTCTGCGGGAAGAGGTTAAAAACGGCGTACAGATGATTCAGTATCAGGTCGTAACGCTGATGACCACCAACGGACAGGCTCCTTTCGTCACCGTCTTCATGTATCTGAACGAGGCAAAGAACGAACAGGAAAAGAAGGATCTGGCTCTTATTATAGAAGAGACTCTGCGCCAGCGTTATCAGGGCGTGAAAAATGAAAAGGGCGTCTGGATCACCCCGGCCTTCCCGAAGCTGATCTACGTGCTGGAGGATGACAACATCCACGACGAGGACCCCTACTACTATCTGACGAAGCTGGCTGCCAAATGTACCGCCAAGCGCATGGTTCCGGATTATATTTCCGAGAAAATCATGTTCCAGAACAAAGTGGACAAGAACGGCGAGGGCCACTGCTACACCTGCATGGGCTGCCGCAGCTTCCTGACCCCCTATGTGGATGAGAACGGCAAGCCAAAGTACTACGGCCGCTTTAATCAGGGCGTTGTCACCGTCAACCTGGTGGATATCGGACTTTCTGCCGGCGGCGACATGAACCGGTTCTGGGAGATCTTTGACGAGCGCATGGAGCTCTGTCATCGTGCCCTCCAGTGCCGTCACGAGCGTCTGAGCGGTACCGTATCCGACGCGGCTCCGATTCTCTGGCAGCACGGCGCTCTGCTCCGTCTGGAGAAGGGCGAAACCATCGACAAATATCTCCACGGCGGTTATTCTACTCTGTCCCTGGGCTACGCAGGCCTTTGGGAGTGTGTATACAGCCTGAACGGCAAGAAACTGACCGAACCGGAGGGCGAGGAACTGGGCCTGGAGATTATGAAAAAACTCAACGAGTACACGGCCAAATGGAAAGCAGCTGAAAATATCGACTACTCCCTGTACGGTACTCCGCTGGAAAGCACCACCTACAAGTTTGCCAAATGTCTGCAGAAGCGTTTCGGTATCGTAAAGGGTGTAACGGATCGCAACTACATTACGAACAGCTATCACGTACATGTGACCGAGAAGATCGACGCCTTTGACAAGCTGGCGCTGGAATCCAAGTTCCAGGCGCTGTCACCGGGCGGCGCTATCTCCTATGTGGAGGTTCCGAACATGCAGAATAATCTGGAGGCTGTCCTGTCCGTCATGAAATTTATTTACAATAATATCATGTACGCGGAGCTGAATACCAAGAGCGACTACTGCCAGGTATGCGGCTATGACGGAGAGATTGAGATCAAGGAAGACGAGCACGGCAAGCTCATCTGGACCTGCCCCAACTGCGGCAATACTGACCAGAATAAGCTGAACGTGGCCCGCCGCACCTGCGGCTATATCGGGACTCAGTTCTGGAATCAGGGCAGAACTCAGGAAATCAAGGAGCGTGTTCTGCATTTGTAGGAGTCTGAACTATGAATTACGCAACCATTAAGAAAAATGATATCGCCAACGGTCCAGGGGTCCGCGTATCCCTCTTTGTCAGCGGCTGCCGCCACCATTGCCGGAACTGCTTCAACCGGGAAGCCTGGGATTTTTCCTTTGGTCAGCCCTTTACGGACGCCGTGATGGACGAGATTCTGGCGGCTCTCGCCCCTGACTATGTGGCCGGGCTCTCTTTTCTGGGCGGCGAACCCTTCGAGCCGGAAAATCAGGAAGGGCTGCTGACCCTGGCCCGCCGGTTCAAGGAACGCTTTCCGGAAAAGAATCTCTGGTGTTACACCGGCTTTTCCTTTGAACAGGATCTGCTGACCGGAGCGGTGGGCAACCCTGACACGGTCCGGGAGCTTCTCTCCTTCCTCGACGTCCTGGTGGACGGGAAATTTATAGAGGAGGAAAAGGACGCCTCGCTCCTCTTCCGCGGCTCTGCCAATCAGAATATCATCGACGTTCCCGCTTCTCTGAAAGCCGGGCACATGATTCTTCTGCCCGGCACCTGGCAGCGGAAAATGGGAAATGGGAATATTCACGAGGATTAAAAATTAATCCTCGTGAATATTCCCAAATATACTTTTTCTACCCGACTGCATTTGGCACAACTAATCTCGGAAGCCAGAGAATCAAATCTGGAATCATGCAGATAATCAGTAAAGTAGTCATTACCGCCAGCAACATAATCCCCACATCTCTAAAGGTATCCTGCGGTGCAATACCTGATATCTGACATCCCAACAACAAGCAAAGACCATATGGGGGTGTCACCATTCCAATTGCAAGAGTCAGACAAATAATAATGCCAAGATGTACCGGATTCATTCCAAGCGCCAGACCTGCGGGTGCGATAATCGGTACGAAGATATAGATAGCTGGAGTAGAATCCATAAAACAACCCAGAATGAAAAAGACTGCAATGCAAAACAGAGTAAACTGCCATGGTGCCATATGCATATTGGTAAGCAGCTGTTGTACCAGACTACTCACTTTGAAATATGCCATAATATAGCCAAAAACATTGGCAGATGCAATACATATCAGAGCAGTTGCCGTTCCTTTTGCCGTCTGAATAAAAATCAATTTCAGTTCTTTAAAACGCAGAGTTTTTTCCACAAACAATGTTAAAAATAAACTGTATACAACCGCAACCACTGCGCTTTCTGTCGCAGTACAAATGCCGGACAACACTCCGCCGATGATGATAATCGGCATAATCAGAACCAAAATAGATTCTTTCAGTGCTATGAAAAAATCCTTAAAACTCTTTTTTCCTCACGAGGATAATCATATTTTACTGCATAGCACCAGGAAACAGCCATCATAGCCAGTGCAAGCAGAATCCCCGGAATGATCCCCGCAACAAACAATGCCTGCACACTCGCCCCACTTGCCGAAGCGTAAATAATCATGATCATACTGGGCGGTATAATCTGCCCCAATACAGACGAGGTAGCCGTCACAGCTACTGTAAATGACTGCGGATATCCTCTTTCTTGCATCGCCGGGATTAAAATAGAACCAATTCCTGAAGTATCTGCCACCGCAGAACCTGAAACGCCACCAAAGAACAGACTAACCAGAACATTGATATGCGCCAGTCCTCCCCGCAAATGTCCTACCAGAACAGTTGCCAAATTCAACAGTTTATCTGTAATCTTTCCTGAATTCATAATATTTCCCGCAAGTAAGAAAAACGGAATTGCCGTAAGTACAAAAGAATCAACTCCCGCAAACATTTTTTGCACTAACTGCAGAAACGGTAAACTAGTCCATGATGCTGCCACAAAAACTGACGAAATAAAAAGTGAATAGGCAAGTGGAAGTCCCAAAAGCATCAGCACAACCATAATGACAAATAAGCTCACAATTGGCACGATATTCATTTAAGCCCCCTCCTTTCTATGAGTCAGAGATAACCATGCTTTTTCTATCAAATACCAAATCATCAAACCGGCCGATATGGGCATTGCAATATATTGCGCATCTGCCGGCAAAGGCAGAGTCATCATTTTTTTTGCAGAGCATTGGATACAGAATCCAATGCCACCATACAGCATAAAAAGCGCGCAAACCACGGACATAATATAAATGCCGCCTCTTATCATCTTTTGTGCCCCACCTGGTAAATGTGGGACAATAATATCCATTGTAAGATGCGTCTGCTCTCGTACAGCAATGGCTGCCCCCAGAAAAATAATCCAGATAAAGCACAGCTTCACCAACTCCTGACTCCAACTAATCGGTGTCTTTACAACGAATCGGCAAAATACCTGAAGAAATGTCGCTGAAACAAGAATTATCATAAAAAAATACAATATACTTTCGATAACCTTGCCCAGAACTTCGGAGATTTTTGTCATAATTTCCCCTTCCTTTCCTGTTACAGTCCCTGAATCATCTGAATAACCTCTGTCAGGCCATTCTTTTCACCAAATTCTGCAAACACCGGCTGTACTGCTTTGATAATCGGCTCCTTATCAATTTCAAATTCCTGTAATCCAAAATCATTTATCATCGTTGTCTCAGCTTCTTTGCAGTAGTCCTCTTCCGCCTGCCATTCATGCGGAGTTGTCTCGTCCATAGCTTTTACAAGCGCATCCTGTAATTCTGTATCCAATCCATTAAATACATCTTCATTAATAAATACCGGGCGTACTGTAATTTCGTGTTCTGTTTTTGTCAAATATGGAGCCACTTCATAAAATTTAAATGACAGGAATGCAGGCATCTCATTTTCCATTCCATCGCAAAGATTACTGGAAAGTGCTGAATATGTTTCACCAATTGCAACCTCTACTGGAAGACAACCTACTGCTTCCCATACATTGAATTTCAATTCTGAAGCCGTCAATCTGAGCTTATACCCCTTCAGCTGAGATACATCTGTAACAGCCTCTTTTGCGCTCAGTACATTTCTGGTGGAACCACCCCAATAAGCGAGAATCTTTAATTCGGTTTCTTCTTCAATCAAATTCGCATATTCTTTACCCGCTTCTCCTGTTAATGCCTTTTTCCATTGTTCTTTATCCTGAAACAGGAATGGAAGCGCAAATAATTCCAGTTTATTACTATAGCTCGCTCCTACAGAAGGATCGATAACGCACATGTCCAAGGTTCCGGCAACCACCTGATCCATTAATTCTGTTTCTGAACCGAGCGTAGAATCTGAATACTGCTCAATTTTCAGACGACCATTTGAATACTCCTCCGCAAGCGCACTAAATTCATCAATTGACGAAATCCACGGATGACCAGATGTCTGACAATTTGCAAATCTCAAAACTACCGTTTTCCCCGCATTCTCAGTTGCCTCTTTGCTCGTATCCGCTGTATCTGTTTCAACAGAACCGGAAGTACTTTTTGTACAAGCTGCAGCAGAAACCAACATTACACCACATAACATCATTACCCAAAATTTTTTCATTTTCATATACGTTCTCCTTATCTTTCGATTTTCCCTGTATTCTCCATGCATCAATGATTTACACAAAATTTCTGAATTATCTCTCTGTTTACTTCCACGCCGATTCCCGGTGCATCCGGAACCTTCACATAACCGTCCTCCAGCTTGATTGCGCCATAAATCAAATCCATTTTAAACGGATGGCTGGCCTGATCAAATTCAAGCAGCGGTTCTGTCGGAATATGACGCAAGGGCGTCGCAGGGAGCGTAGCAAGAAACTGTAGCGATGCTGCAAGTCCGATTCCGGAACCCCATACATGCGGAATCAGCATCGTATTATAAGCCTGGCACAGAGCCGCAATTTTCTTGCATTCAGTAAAGCCTCCACTGCTACACAGATCTGGCTGATAAATATCTAGCGCCCCTCTCGACAGCCATTCCTTGAACGCCATCTTTCCAAAGGTCTGTTCCCCTGCGGTGACATAAGAAGCTGTAAGATTACGAATCGCTGTATACCCGGCTATGTCCTCAGGTGCCAATAGTTCTTCAAAAAACTCCAGCCTCTCCGGCTCCAGGTTATACAGAATTCTTCGGGCCTCTGCCTGAGAATAGGCACTGTTGAAATCCGCCATCAGCATCACATCAAATCCAATTGCTTCACGGATCGCCCGAATATAAACAATATCTTTTTCTACTCCAAAGCCTGCTTTCAGCTTCATAGCTTTGAATCCGTTCTCAATATGTCTATGTGCCTCTGCAATCGCATCCTCCGGATATTTCTTTCCTTCCCGCCGATGGAACCCTGTAGCATAAGCCTTCAACGAAGTACGGAAAGTTCCTCCAATCAGTTTACTTACCGGTTTTCCCAGATGCTTTCCAATCGCATCCCAAAGTGCGATATCAAATCCGCTCAACGCGTTTACCGCAATTCCCTGCTGGCCGAATGGACGGGACAAATTATACAGTTCTTCCCACAGAACCTCCACATCATAAATGTCACGACCCACAACGCGGGGTGCGATAAAGTTTTCCACAAATGCAGCTGAAATCTGAGGAGGCTGCATTCCATGACACAGGCACTCTCCAAAACCGCTTTCGTCATCATCGCACACCACTTCTACGATGACGGAACATCTGTCATATACAAAACCCTGCGAAAAATAAAATGGTGATTCAATCGGTGCTTTTATAATATAAGTCTTTACTTTTTTAATGTTCATTCTATCTCACGCCCTTCCTTTCTACCTACAAAGTATCACAAAGAATCCATATAGTTTTTGTATCCCTGAATCATCAATACTCCTGTATACGCACCCTGATCTATTACCCCTGACGCCCGTTCAGAAAATACCACCGCTTTTCCAAATTTAGGAGCCATATTTTTCGTTGATTCCGCTCCATCCCTAGCTCCCTTTAGCGCTGCATCACATACTTCTTTGAGAGATGCCGTTGGATGAAGCTCTAAAAATGTTTTCGCTTTCTGAGCCGCTGGCAACACCGCATCCAATACCGTACGATCTCCCTGTTTGCATTTTCCTCTTTTCGCAATTCCTTCTGCAAATCCTGTCAGATAAGACACAAACTGCTGGGTTCCTATTTTATCTGATCCTGTAATTGCCTTCCCACCATTCATAATTCCAGAAGCCATAAGAGTTCCCATCGTAGAGGGCACTGTTGACGCCATTTTCATTCCCGCTTTCATCAGACATTTTCCGATATCTTTTTCCTCCATATCATCAATTATCCCGGGCAATACAGAAAACCCTTTTTTCATAGTCAATCCCAGGTCTCCATCTCCCATCTTTGCGTCCATGTTACACAATTCTTCCGCATGTTCTTCCATAATTTTCTGAACACTGCCAAACAATGCGCCGACCGCTTCACGAGCTATGTATTTCATCTTATCACCCCTTCTGATTATAAAACGGCGTATATGCCGGAGCATCTAAAAGTCTTTTCTGCTCTTCATCCAATCGCATCAAACTAACAGAGGCCCCTGCCATTTCCATGGAAGTCGCATATTCTCCTACGAATGTACGATAGATTGCAATTTTTTTTGCTTCCAGTTTTTTACTTATAGAGCCGCTTAAAATGTAAAGTTCTTCCAGGCTCGTTGCTCCCAGACCATTCACCAGAATAGCCACTTCTTCTCCGCTTTCCACCGGCATGTCTTTCAAAATGGTATCCAGAGATTCTTCTGCCAACTCGTCTGCCGTGAGAATGGGGCCATTCCAAACTCCAGGCTCTCCATGAATTCCCATTCCCATTGCCATTTCATTCTCACCCAGTGTAAAATTGGACTTTCCCAGTTCAGGAATTACACACGGAGTCAATGAAAAGCCCACCGTTCTGATATTTTCTTTTGCTTTTTCAGCCGCCTCCAGTACTTCTTCCAGTGTGCCGCCTTTCGCCGCTTTTGCCCCAGCACATTTATACATAAAGAAAATTCCAGCAACTCCACGCCTTGCTCCTGCATTTTCCGATGAAGCCGAATTCACATCGTCTGCGCCTACAATGGACTTTACTTGTATTCCATCCATTTCGCACATTTCCGCCGCAATATCAAAATTCATGATATCCCCTGTATAATTTCCATAGATATATAAAATTCCTGCTCCAGCATCTACTTCTTTACTAATGTTGTAGATCTGCTCAGCAGACGGCGACTGGAATACGCTTCCCACACCACAGCCATCCAGCAATCCCTCTCCCACATAGCCAAGAAACAGCGGGAGATGCCCTGTGCCTCCACCCGTAACAATGGCAACTTTTCCTTTCTTTTTCTTTGCGGTACAATAACAACGCAGATCATTTTCTACGTACCGGACCAAATCACTATGAGCAGCATAAATTCCTCTCAACATATCATCCGTATAATCTTCCGGCCG
Organism: Laedolimicola ammoniilytica; assembly: GCF_025567165.1. Classification (NCBI taxonomy): domain Bacteria; kingdom Bacillati; phylum Bacillota; class Clostridia; order Lachnospirales; family Lachnospiraceae; genus Laedolimicola; species Laedolimicola ammoniilytica. The sequence continues at coordinate 2,906 of NZ_JAOQKC010000024.1, read as the reverse complement.
ATTTATAATCTTTTTCATGATTTACCTCCTTATGCTACAGGTATGCTTTTATCTGAGACAACAGTTTTTTCTGTTCTTCTTCCGATAAATCCAACAAGGGCTTCTTCATATGTCCACCATTTACTCCTCGATAAGTAAGAATTGTTTTAAAAATCGACATATCTGCGCCGCATTTCATTAACCAGCAAAGTTCTGTCGCTTTCTTTTGCGCTTCCTGTGCTGCTTCCAGATTTCCTGCAAGATACTGTTCATATACTTCTACAAATAACTCCGGCATCGGGCCAGAACAACCGGAAACCGTACCGTCACAGCCAGAAACCAGCGCTGGAAGGAACATATGATCCGGGCCAAATACAACAGAAAATTCTCCACTTTTAACTCTGGTATATTGCAACATTCTGTTCACATCTGCATAGCTGTATTTTACTCCCACCACATTCGGGCATACTGCACAAATTTTTTCCATTGTTTCAGGTGTAATATCATTGTGTGCAAGCTGCGGAATTACATATACATACACCGGAAAATCCTCCGGCAATGTCGAACATACTTCCTGATAATATTTCACCATAGCCTGTTCGTTTACCGTAAAATAACTCGGTGTTACAACTCCTACGCCATCCGCTCCGATTTTTACAGCATGCTGTGCCAGTCGAATTGTCTCTTCTTGCTTCATTGCCCCCACATGGATAAACACTGTCACACGATGTCCGGCAGTTTTTACTACGGTTTCTGCAATCTGTTCTCTTTCTTCCGGAGACATGGAGTACATCTCCCCTGTGGTTCCGCACGGATACAGACAATGAACGCCTTTTTCAATCAGGAAATTTGTCTGATCTCGAACTGCTTCCAGATCAACTTTTCCATTTTCATCAAACGGCGTCGTCATAGCAGTAATAACTCCATACAGTTTTTTCATCTTTCTTCCTCCTTTTTTGTTTTTAGTTCATCATTACTGAACTTGATTCACTTTTATTTTTCTATGTTTTTATATTACAGCAGCAATATTTTTTTGTCAATAGAACAATTTTCAACAATTTATTTTGTTAAAATCTAGTAATACTGACTATAACATTACGTATTTACAATATTGACTAGCAATTCAGTTTGAAGTATAATATAACCTATATTTAGTAATACTGAAACAATAATATTATTTTCGAATATGTTTTAATAAATCACTGAAAGGGGAAGATTTGCTTTTACAAATCTCATATAGGTAGCATATGAAAAAGGACAAACGTATCTCATCAAACAATTATGTTGGATCAGTTGTGAAAGCCCTACGCATTTTGGATTGTTTTACCCGGTCACAACCTCGGTTATCTCTGACTAAAATCAGTCAGCAACTGGAGCTGCCCAAAAGCACAACCCTGAATCTAATTCGAACACTAGAACATGGGGGATTATTAATCCGTACACCTGGCGAGCAAAACTACCAGCTCGGTTATAAACTAATGGAATTAAGTTATAATTTAAGCTCTTCTTTGCAGATTGTGCACTACGCACGACCAGTTTTGGAAGAGCTTCAAACAAAGACAAGTGAAATTATTTACCTGACTACGCACATAAACGGCCGGGTACTTTACCTTGAAGCTATGTATCCTTCCATCCGAAACATCAATTACTCTGTCATAGGAAAAACACTTCCCATGTACTGCACCGGTTGCGGCAAGGCCATGCTTGCCTATCTTCCATCCGAAGAAATCGAGCAGATTTATGACACGTGGCCACTGCAAAAATTTACACCAAACACCATTACCACTCACGATGAATTATCTGAGGAACTTAAGAGAATCCGAAATCATGGCTACTCCATTGATGTAGAGGAGGAATCTATAGGTGTTAAATGTGTCGCTGTCCCGATCCGGGATTCCACTGGATATCCTGTAGGGGCAATCAGTATTTCAGGCTCTTTGATGAGTATGAAAGATAATCTATTAGACGGATATGCTGAAAATCTTTCTAATGTATGTAACTCTCTTGCGCCTTACTCATCACTGTTTCCTGCCGCGCAAATGCGCGCAATTTATTCGCAGGAAACCGTGTAGGTTTCCTGTCAGACTATAGACAAAGGCCCCGCTTTTGTGTAGTTTTACTATTGTTCGAACCGCTTTTCTGATATAATGATATCAGAAGGGCGGTGTTTTTATAATGACAAGAAATGCTTCTATGATTATTGCAGATGCAGGATACCGGTGATTGCCAGAAGGCTGCTATCAGATGAAAATGAACCCTTGTTTCCATATAAGCGCCCGATGACAAAAGAAGGCTATTTCAGAAAGCATGAATACGTTTATGACGAGTATTATGACTGCTATCTTTGCCCTGAAAATCAGGCACTTTCTTATAGCACAACAAATCGGGATGGCTATCGTAAATACAAAAGCCATGGATATATTTGTTGTAATTGTCCCCAGAAATCTAAATGTACAGAAAGCAAAGAACATGTGAAGCCGCTAACACAACATGTATGGGAAAGATATATAGAGAAGACAGAGGATATCCGTCATGCACTGGGAAATAAAGAGATTTATCAGAAACGAAAAGAAACGACAGAACGAATCTTTGGAACAGCGAAAGAACCTCATGGTTTTCGATATACTCAGTACATAGGAAAAGTACGGATGGAAATGAAAGCCGGGCTTACTTTTGTATGCATGAACCTGAAAAAGCTAGCTAAAATACTGGTAATGAGAAATAAAAAATCGCTGTTATTTATGTTTAGAGTTGAAAATTTACTGAATAAAGTAAACGTAACAGAAAAGTGGTGCCTGACCTAATGGTCAAACATCACTTTGTCTACAGTCTGAGGGCGTGTGAAAAAATGAGAAATCATTTTTTACACGCTCTTTTAGACTAAAAAATTATAAACGAAGTAGTCTCTAAAAGCGCATTTCCCCCTT
>NZ_JAOQKC010000023.1:0-56212 GCF_025567165.1 Laedolimicola ammoniilytica | reverse complement strand
CAGGAAAAAGCAAGAAAAAGAAACCCCCACCCCTCAAGAATGAGGGGCAGGGGAGTTGAATAGGCGAAGCCTATTTTTTATGCTTCGGATAAAAATGCCGGAACCACTGTGACGTCTATTTACATGCGGTTCGTAAACGCGTCGATGCTATGTACCTGCCGGGCCAGGGAAAACCAGCGGTTCAACTGGGCGTTGCTTCGCTGATTCAGGATCTGCTCCCGGATACGCAGGGGCACCTCCCCGTAGTCGGACAGGGTCTCCAGGATGCATTCCGCTTTCCCAGCCGCAATCCCGTAGGAGTGCGCTTTATCATAGAGCAGAGAATCATAGTCGTCTGTCATTTGAATTTCCTCCTTGTCTGTAGAAAGAAGGTACCACACAAATCCAGACAAATCAAGTAAAATTATGGAAAAGACAAAAGCAGACAGAGAGAGACAGGAAGGAAAACGTACAGGATGAAAAAAATATCGTGACATTGTACAATAAAAATACACAGAATCCGCAAATGTACATCAAAAAATACAACAATCAAATGGACAACCGCCAACCAATATGTTACAATCAACTACGTATGAAGATATGAAAAATGCCTTGCCAGGGCTGATAAAATAAGGAGGAAATATCATGGCTAGAAAAATGAAGACCATGGATGGAAACCATGCAGCAGCGCATGTATCTTATGCGTATTCTGATGTTGCGGCTATCTATCCGATTACCCCGTCATCTGTTATGGCAGAAGCTACCGACGAGTGGGCTACACAGGGAAGAACCAACATCTTCGGACAGACCGTACAGGTTACCGAGATGCAGTCTGAGGCTGGAGCAGCTGGCGCTGTTCACGGATCTCTGGCAGCAGGTGCTCTGACCACTACCTTCACAGCATCCCAGGGACTTCTTCTGATGATCCCGAACCTTTATAAAGTAGCAGGCGAGCAGCTTCCGGGCGTATTCAACGTATCCGCACGTGCGCTTGCAAGCCACGCACTGTCTATCTTCGGAGATCATTCCGACGTATATGCCTGTCGTCAGACCGGTGTTGCAATGCTTTGCGAGTCCAGCGTACAGGAAGTTATGGACCTGACTCCGGTTGCACACTGCGCAGCTATCAAAGGTAAGATTCCGTTCATCAACTTCTTCGACGGTTTCCGTACATCTCATGAGATCCAGAAGATCGAGACATGGGATTACGAAGATCTGAAGGATATGGTTGACATGGATGCCATCGACGCGTTCAGAAAGAATGCCCTGAACCCGAACCATCCCTGCCAGAGAGGTTCTGCACAGAACCCGGATATCTTCTTCCAGGCAAGAGAGGCATGTAACCCCTACTACGATGCTATGCCGGCTATCGTACAGGAGTACATGGACAAAGTAAATGAGAAGATCGGAACAGACTATAAGCTGTTCAACTACTACGGAGCAGCAGACGCAGAGCACGTTATCGTAGCTATGGGTTCTGTATGCGATACCATCGAAGAGACCATCGACTATCTGGTAGCAGCAGGCGAGAAGGTCGGCGTTGTAAAGGTACGTCTGTACCGTCCGTTCAGCGCAGAGGCACTGGTAGCAACGATTCCGGAGAGCGTAAAGAAGATTACCGTTCTTGACAGAACCAAGGAGCCGGGAGCTCTTGGCGAGCCGCTGTACCTGGATGTAGTAGCAGCTCTGAAGGGAACCAAGTTCAACGACACACCGGTATTCACAGGCCGTTACGGACTGGGATCCAAGGATACCACACCGGCACAGATCGTTGCTGTATACAAGAATGATAGCAAGCAGAAGTTCACCATCGGTATTGTAGATGATGTTACCGGACTTTCTCTTGAGACAGGCGCTCCGCTGGTAACCACTCCGGCAGGAACCATCAACTGCAAGTTCTGGGGACTGGGCGCAGACGGTACCGTAGGCGCAAACAAGAACTCCATCAAGATCATCGGCGACAACACCGACATGTACGCTCAGGCTTACTTTGATTATGACTCCAAGAAGTCCGGCGGTGTGACCATGTCCCACCTCCGTTTCGGTAAGAGCCCGATCAAGTCTACCTACCTGATTCACAAGGCAAACTTCGTAGCATGCCACAATCCGTCCTATGTACGTAAGTACAACATGGTACAGGAGCTGGTAGACGGCGGTACTTTCCTGCTGAACTGCCCGTGGGATATGGAAGCTATCGAGAAGCATCTGCCGGGCCAGGTAAAGAGCTTTATCGCAAACCACAACATCAAGTTCTATGTGATTGATGGTATTAAGATTGGTAAGGAGATCGGACTGGGCGGACGTATCAACACCGTTCTGCAGTCTGCATTCTTTAAGCTGGCGAACATCATTCCGGAGGAGCAGGCTATCGAGCTGATGAAGGCTGCTGCAAAGGCTACCTATGGCAGAAAGGGTGACGCCATCGTTCAGATGAACTACGACGCTATCGACGCAGGCGCTAAGCAGGTTGTTGAGATTACCGTTCCGGAGAGCTGGAAGAATGCAGCTGACGAGGGACTGGACTTCACACATGCAGAGAACGGCCGCGGCGACGTTGTAAACTTTGTAAATGATATTCAGGCAAAGGTAAACGCACAGGAAGGAAACAGCCTGCCTGTATCCGCATTCAAGGATTACGTAGACGGTACTACACCGAGCGGTTCCTCTGCTTATGAGAAGCGTGGTATCGCAGTAGATATCCCGGTATGGAATCCGGAGAACTGTATCCAGTGTAACCGTTGTTCTTATGTCTGCCCGCACGCAGTTATCCGTCCGGTAGCCCTGACAGAGGCTGAGGCAGCTGCAGCTCCGGAGACCATGAAGGTTGTTCCGATGACTGGTATGGCAGATTACAAGTTCTCTATGGTAGTATCTGCTCTTGACTGTACCGGATGCGGCTCCTGTGTAAACGTATGCCCGGGCAAGAAGGGTGCGAAGGCACTGGCTATGGAGAACATGGAAGCAAATATCGCAGAGCAGAAGGGCTTCGACTACGCAGTAACCCTGCCGGAGAAGACCGCTGTTATCGAGAAGTTCAAACCGGCTACTGTAAAGGGAAGCCAGTTCAAGACTCCGCTGCTTGAGTTCTCAGGCGCATGCGGCGGCTGCGGCGAGACACCGTACGCAAAGCTGATCACACAGCTGTTCGGTGACAGAATGTACATCGCAAACGCGACAGGATGCTCCTCTATCTGGGGTAACTCCTCACCGTCCACACCGTACACCGTAAACCAGAAGGGTCAGGGTCCTGCATGGTCCAACTCCCTGTTCGAGGATGCGGCTGAGTTCGGTTATGGTATGAGCCTGGCTCAGAACGCTGTCAGAGGCGGACTGAAGGCTAAGGTTGAGGCTCTCATGGAGACTGCAGGTGATGATGTAAAGGCAGCAGCACAGGAGTGGCTGGATACCTACGGCGTAGGCGCTACCAACGGCGCAGCTACTGACAAGCTGGTAGCAGCTCTGGAAGCTTGCGGATGCGACGCAGCAAAGGAGATTCTGAAGGATAAGGACTTCCTGGCTAAGAAGTCTCAGTGGATCTTCGGTGGTGACGGTTGGGCATACGATATCGGCTTCGGCGGTGTAGACCACGTACTTGCAAGCGGCAAGGACATCAACGTCATGGTATTCGATACCGAGGTATATTCCAACACAGGCGGACAGGCATCCAAGTCTACCCAGACCGGTGCTATCGCACAGTTCGCTGCAGCTGGTAAGGAAGTTAAGAAGAAAGATATGGCTTCCATCGCTATGAGCTATGGCTATGTATATGTAGCTTCCATCGCTATGGGTGCTGATTACAACCAGTGTGTAAAGGCTATCGCAGAGGCAGAGGCATATCCGGGACCGTCCCTGATCATCGCTTACGCTCCGTGTATCAACCATGGTATCAAGAAGGGCATGAGCAAGGCTCAGACAGAGGAAGAGCTGGCTGTTAAGGCTGGTTACTGGCACTGCTTCCGCTTCAACCCGGCAGCTCCGGCTGAGGGCAAGAGCGCGTTCACTCTGGATAGCAAGGAGCCGACAGGCGACTACAAGGAGTTCCTGAACGGAGAGGTTCGTTACAACTCTCTGGTACGTGCTAATCCGGAAAGAGCTGAGAAGCTGTTCGCAGAGGCTGAGGAGAACGCTAAGGCAAGATACGAGTATCTGAAGAGCCTGGGCGAGCTGTACGCTCCGAAGAAGACAGAGGAGTAATCCTTTCGTCGACATGCCAAAAAGCATAATGAGATAAATAAGAATCCGGCAGAGATACGGGAAACCGTGTTTCTGCCGGATTCTTTACGGAACAGAGAATTCCGCTGGAATTTCCTGTACCGTAAAAGTAAGTGGTCAAAATATCAGAAAAATCTAATAATTGTAAAAATAGTGAAAATAGTGAAAAAACAATATGAAAATCAAAGGAAATGTGATACAATAACAGCATAAACCAAACATAAAAGGGGGCATTTTATGGAAACAAGGATGTTTAAGGTGTATGCAAAGGCAGATCCGGCCGTGTCGCTGAAGGTGATTCCGGGTCATTTCGCCACAAACCATTCCTACATCAATTATTACATTGATCTGACCACACTGAAGGCGCGCCAGAATGAAGCCCAGGCGGCAGCGAGATTGCTGGCCTATTACTCCAACTACAGCATTGTGGACACCATCGTATGCCTGGATGGCTGCGAGGTGATTGGAGCATATCTGGCAGAGGAGCTGACCAAAGCCGGAGTCCGTTCCATCAATGAGCACAAGACCATCTATATCGCGACTCCGGAGTACCATACCGGAGGCCAGCTGATTTTTCGTGACAATATGCAGATGATGGTCCGGGATAAGAATATCCTGTTGCTGCTGGCTACAGCCACCACCGGAAAAACCCTGAATCAGAGTATCGAGTGTATCGAGTATTACGGCGGCAAAATCAGTGCCATCAACGCGATTTTCAGCGCAGTAGATAAGGCACATTCCATTCCGGTCAACGCCATTTTCACCCGGAAGGATATGCCGGATTATCAGACCTACAGCTTCCGTGACTGCCCCCTGTGCCAGAAGCAGGAGAAGGTAGACGCCATTGTCAATACCTTCGGTTACAGCAGACTTTAAAGAAGATAAAATAAAACGTCGGACGAGTTCGGAACGGTACAAAAAAGCATTCCACTTGTCCGACGTTATTTTTTGACTATTTTGTCCAGAAATTAACAAAAAACAAGAAAATGTACCACAGAAAGAACAAAAAATATGCATAAAATCCATTGATTTAGGCAAAAATTCATGTTAAAATTTTAACGGATTAGGGGATGCTAATCTGAAAATGCTGCAGACTATATAACAGATACAGGAGGAAATACAATGACAGAGAACATGGCATGGGAAGGCTTCCGTGGACGATTCTGGAAAGAGGAGGTCAATGTAAGAGACTTTATCCAGAAAAATTATCGCCCCTATGAAGGTGATGAGAGATTCCTGGCAGGACCGACGGCAGCTACAGAGGAACTTTGGGGAGAGCTGCAGAAGCTTCAAAAAGAGGAGCGCGCCAAAGGCGGCGTTCTTGACATGGAGACGGAGGTGGTATCCGGAATTACCGCTTATCCGGCAGCGTACATTGTAGAGGGCAAAAAGGAGCTGGAGAAGGTTGTAGGACTTCAGACAGATAAACCGCTGAAACGCGCGTTTATGCCCTATGGCGGTATCAAGATGGCGGAGCAGGCCTGCACAACTTATGGATATGAGCCCTCTGAAAAGCTTCATGAGATTTTTACAAAATATCATAAGACACACAATCAGGCGGTGTTTGATGTATATACGCCGGAGATGAAGAGAGCCCGTCATAATAAAATTATCACCGGACTTCCGGACAGCTACGGACGCGGACGTATTGTGGGCGATTACCGTAGAGTAGCATTATATGGAATCGATTTCCTGATTGCGAAGAAGGAAGAAGATTTTGCCAACTGTGGCGACGGTACCATGTTTGACGACGTGATCCGTCAGCGGGAGGAGCTGGCAGAACAGCTTCGTTCCCTGAAGGAAATGAAGGAGATGGCGGCATCTTACGGCTTTGACATCTCCGGACCGGCAAAGAATGCAAGAGAAGCAGTGCAGTGGCTGTATTTTGGTTACCTGGCGGCGATCCGCACCCAGAACGGAGCAGCCATGAGCGTGGGCCGCGTGTCTACATTCCTGGACATCTATCTGGAGCGGGATCTGGAAAATGGAATTCTGACAGAGGCAGAGGCACAGGAGCTGGTGGACCATTTCGTTATGAAATGCCGTATGGTAAAATTTGCCAGGGTTCCTTCCTACAACCAGCTGTTCTCCGGAGATCCGGTATGGGCGACCCTGGAGGTAGCAGGCATGAGCATGGACGGACGCTCTATGGTAACGAAGACAGATTATCGTTTCCTGCATACACTGGAGAATATGGGACCCAGCCCGGAGCCGAACCTGACGGTGCTTTATTCCTCCCGTCTTCCGAGGGCGTTCAAGGAGTATGCTGCGGCAATTTCCGTACGGACCAGCTCTATTCAGTATGAAAATGACGACGTGATGATGCCGGTATGGGGAGACGACTATTCGATCTGCTGCTGTGTATCCGCAACGCAGACAGGAAAGGAAATGCAGTTCTTTGGAGCCCGGGCGAACCTGGCAAAGTGTCTGCTCTACGCGCTGAACGGCGGTCGGGATGCCAAGACCCGGGAGCAGGTGGGACCGGAGTATACGCCCTATGTGGGAGAATATCTGGAGTATGACGAGGTTATCCGCAAGTACGATAGGATGATGGACTGGCTGGCGCGCCTTTATGTGAATACACTGAACGCGATCCAGTATATGCATGACAAATACTATTACGAAGCGGCTGAAATGGCGCTGATAGACACGGAAGTGCGCCGTACTTTTGCCACCGGAATTGCGGGATTCTCCCATGTGGTAGATTCCCTGAGTGCTATCCGCTATGCCCGGGTAAAGGCTGTCCGGGATGAAGAGGGCCTGATTGTGGACTATGAGGTGGAGGGAGATTTCCCGCGTTATGGAAATGATGACGACCGTGCCGACGATATCGCCGTATGGCTGCTGAAGACCTTCCTGGAGAAGATTAAGAAGTGCCATACTTATCGGAATTCGGAGGCTACTACCTCGATTCTTACCATTACCTCTAATGTGGTTTACGGAAAGGCTACCGGCAATATGCCGGACGGACGCAAGGCAGGCGAGCCGCTGGCGCCGGGCGCAAACCCCAGCTATGGAGCAGAGCAGAACGGACTTCTGGCGTCCCTGAATTCTGTGGCGAAGCTGCCTTATGAATACGCGCTGGACGGTATCTCCAATACCCAGACCATCAATCCGGGTGCCCTTGGTCACAGTGAAGAGGAGCAGAAGAAAAATCTGACAGCGGTTCTGGACGGCTATTTCGATCAGGGAGCGCACCATCTGAATGTAAATGTGTTTGGAAGAGAAAAACTCATAGACGCCATGGAACACCCGGAGAAGGAAGAATACGCTAATTTCACGATCCGTGTTTCCGGCTATGCAGTGAAGTTTATCGATCTGACCCGGGAACAGCAGATGGACGTCATAGCGAGAACTTGCCATGACCACATGTAGAGTACATTCCCTGGAAAGCTTCGGGGCCGCCGATGGTCCGGGAGTGAGATATGTGATCTTCCTTCAGGGCTGCCGGATGCGCTGCCAGTTCTGTCACAATCCCGATACCTGGGAGGAAGCTGCCGGAACGGTCTATACGGCAGAGGAGCTGCTCTCAAGGGCGCTTCGTTATCGAAATTACTGGGGCAGTCAGGGAGGCATCACCGTCAGCGGCGGCGAACCTTTGTTGCAAATGGATTTCCTGCTGGAGTTTTTCACCCTGGCAAAGGAAAAAGGCATTCATACCGTCCTTGATACGGCAGGACAGCCATTTACCAGAGAAGAACCGTTTTTCGGAAAACTGGAAAAGTTGATGAAGGTAACAGATTTACTGCTGTTGGATCTGAAGGAAATGAATCCGGAACGGCACCGGAGACTGACAGGCAGGGAAAACAGCAATATCCTGGAGTTTGCCCGCTATCTTTCCGAGATTGGAAAGCCAGTCTGGATTCGGCATGTGCTGGTGCCGGAGCGGAGCGATTTTATCGGGGATCTGCAGGCGCTCAGGGCTTTTACCGAAACGCTCGCGAATGTGAAACGAATAGAGGTTTTGCCCTACCATACCCTGGGAGTTTTTAAATGGGAAAATATGGGCATCAAATATCCCCTGGAAGGAATCCGGCCGCCGGAACCGGAGCGGGTTCGGCAGGCAGAAGAGATTCTGGGCTGCGGGGAACGGAGATAAGATGAAAAACCGATGTGCAGATTTTTCTGCCATCGGTTTTTCTGTAATAGGAAATTCTTATGGAATCCCCTATTACAGAAAAAATATTATCGCACTGCGGCGGAGAGGTAGTATGTCGCTTACGCGACCCGCCGCAGGCGGAGAATCCTGCTATGCAGGATTCTTTCTTAAACTATCATGTTGAGTTTGTAATATTTTCAACTAAAAACCAAGAAAAACTACTATAAAAACCAAGAAAAACATGATATAATAAATTCAAATAAGATAAAATAGAATACGACAGGAAAAAATTTACAAAGGGAGGAGAAGAAATGCTAGCAATCGAACGTAAAAATGAAATTCTTGCGATTCTTCAGAAGGAACAGCGGGTTCTCGTTTCCGAGCTGAGCAAACGGTACGATGTAACGGATGAAACCATCCGGCGCGATCTGGAGAAGCTGGAGATCGAGGGCTTTGTAAAAAGAACCTACGGAGGAGCCGTCCTGAATAAGAATAAAAATGTGGATATGCCCCTGCGGATCCGGGAGAAAACCAACCGGGACGAAAAACAGGTGATTGCCGGACTGGTGGCAGGCCTGGTGGAGGAAGGCGATCGGATTATGCTGGATGCGTCGTCCACCTCCCTGATGATTGCCAAGGAACTGAAGGAAATGAAGAAGCTTACGGTTATTACCAACTCCGTGGAGGTACTGATTGAGCTGGCCGGTCACGATGGAATCCAGGTAATTTCCACCGGAGGCAATTTAAACGAAAGCTCCCTTTCCTTGGTGGGAAATGCGGCCCAGAAGGTTCTGAACGGCTATCATGTGGATAAAGCGATCTTTTCCTGTAAGGGAATTGATATGAAGGAGGGCATGACAGACTCCAACGAGCTGGACAGCGATATCAAGATTGCCATGTACGGCTGCGCTGACACAGCAATTCTGGCTGTGGACAGCAGTAAGTTTGACCGGGTTTCCTTTGTGAAATCCATGATGCTGAAAAAAGGGGATGTAATTGTGACCGATCGGAAGCCGTCAGCCGAATGGCTGAGTTTTCTGGAGGAACAGGGGGTTCGTCTGGTCACACAGGGATAAAACACATAAAAAGAAGGGAAGGAATTACTTATGGGAGAGAAAATTTATAACCTGGCCTTTGATTTTGGGGCATCCAGCGGACGTATGGTGCTCTGTAAGCTGGAGGACGGCAAACTGGAGCTTGAGGAGCTGCACCGTTTTCCGAATCATGAGGTACGTGTAGGGGGACATATTTACTGGGATCTGTTCGGCCTCTACCATGAACTGAAGCAGGGCCTGAAAAAAGCGGCGGCTAAGAAGGTGCCGATTCAGTCTCTGGCGATTGATACCTGGGGCGTGGACTACGGCCTTTTTGACAAGGACGGAAACCTTATCGGCAATCCGGTGAATTACCGGGATTCCCGTACGGACGGCGTTATTGACGAGATCGGGAAGATCATTCCGTTGGAGGAACTTTACAACCGTACCGGAATTGAGTTTATGTATTTCAACTCCATCTTCCAGTTATACGCGGAGAAGAAGATGCGTCCGGTGATTCTGGACAACGCAAAACGGATTCTCTTTATGCCGGAGCTGTTCGGTTATTTCCTGACCGGTATCATGTATACAGAGTATACCTTCGCAAGCACTTCCCAGCTTCTGGACGCCAGAAAGCGGGAGTGGGATTATGATTTGATTGAAAAGCTGGGGCTGAACAAAGAAATGTTTGGCGACATCGTAATGCCTGGCACCATCATCGGCGGACTGCTTCCGGAAGTAGAGGAGGAGACCGGTCTTAAGGATGTGAAGGTCATTGCGGTAGGCAGCCATGATACGGCGTCCGCAGTGGCGGGCGCGCCCCTGGAGTCCGACGACGCGGCCTTCTTAAGCTGCGGTACCTGGTCCCTGCTTGGTATGGTTCTGGACGAGCCGATTTTAAATGAAGCATCCTATAAATATAACTACACCAACGAGGGCAGCATCGACGGTAAGATTCAGTTCCTGAAGAATATCAATGGTCTGTGGATTATGCAGAATCTGCGCCGGAACTGGTGCGAGTTCGAGGGAGAGGTAGGCTTCCCGGATATTATCCGCGAGGCGCGGGCTGCCAGACGTCAGGACTTCAGTATCAATCCGAAGGATCCACGGTTTACAGCACCGCTGAATATGATGAAGGAGATCGTCGGTTACTGTGAGGAGACCGGACAGGGAACCCCCGAGGGACTGGGCGAAATGGCCATGGCTATCTACAACGGCCTGACTGAGGAGTACCGCAAGTCTGTCAAATATATGGAGGAGATCACCGGAAAGACCGTTTCCTGCATCAATATGGTGGGCGGCGGTATCCAGGATCAGCTTCTCTGCGAGTTGACCGCAAAGAAAACCGGAAAGCGCGTCATGGCGGGACCGGTAGAGGGATCGGTTCTGGGCAACAGCATTGTACAGTTGGTGGCCATGGGAGAAATCAAGGACGTGCAGGCGGGGCGTCAGATTATCCGGGATTCCTTTGAGGTGAAGATTTACGAGCCTTAATTTGGCCTTAATTTACCGAATACGGTGAAAAAAAGTATTGACAGAATACCGATTAGCCACTATAATCTTATGTGTGCAAGGATACCTTTGCGAATCAAAGGTAAAATACCCAGACAGTTGTCTCGTGCACAATACACAACTGGAGGGAGGTTAGGTGTGAAACTATGTCAAATGTAATCGTAAAAGAGAACGAGACTTTAGATAGCGCTCTGCGTCGTTTTAAAAGAAACTGTGCAAAGGCAGGCATTCAGCAGGAGATTCGTAAGAGAGAGCATTACGAGAAGCCCAGCGTAAGACGTAAGAAAAAATCTGAAGCGGCTAGAAAGCGTAAATACAACTAATTGTGCATGAAATTCCTCGACGTATGTCGGGGAATTTTTTCTCTAACAGGGGAAATTACACACAAGTGTGTAAAATGTATCATTATCCGAAAGCAGTAAAAAAGAGGCGTTTTCCAATGCGTCAAAATGCCGAAAGTATAGAAATTTATACATAAATTTGTAGAAAATGCCAATGGAAAATGATACATTTTAGGTGGATTTTGCTATAGCTTTTTTAAAAAAAAGAGTATAGTATAATCTGGATTCAAAGACTATGACGAGACAGGAGGGATTTGCATGGAGCAGATGGAAGCAGTGCTGGGCAGGCTTTCTGAGATCGAGAGCGCGGCGGTAGCGCTGGAGAAGAAGGCTGCAGAGCAGAAGAAGCAGATCGCGGCTGAGTATGAGGCGAAGACACAGGCCTTTGATAAGGAGATTGACGCGCAGACCCAGGAAAAGCTGAAGACATTGAATGAGAAGCTGAACCTTTCGGCGGAGAATGAGCTTTTGAAAATGAAGCAGGAGACGGACCGGGTGCTGGCAGACATGGAAGCGGAGTACAACCAGAACCATGAGAAGCTGGCGACTGCGATTTTCAATAAGATGATAGGAGAATAGGCATGGGCGAGCTGATGAAATACAGTGCCGTTGCCACAAAGATACGGGCCATGGACAGCAGGCTTCTGACGCATTCTGATTTTGAGAAGCTGGCAGCTATGGAGAGTGTTCCGCAGGCGGTGGCCTATTTGAAAAAGATTCCGGCCTATGGAGCCCTGTTTAAGGGATATGACGAGACAGAGCTTCACCGGGGGCAGATTGAGAAATTGCTGGTCGGTACGCTTTACTATGATTTCTCCAAGATCTATCGTTTCTGTGATAAGGATCAGAAAAAGATTTTGAAGCTTTACTTCTGTAAGTTTGAGATTGCGATTATCAAGCGGGCATTCCGAAGAGTGTTCAACCATGGGGATCGTACCGCAGAGGAGAAAGAGCTTCGGGGGATGATACAGCGTTACACGGATGTGCCGCTGGACAGGCTGGCTGAGGCGGAGACGGTTCCGGAGATTCTGGAAGCGCTGAAGGGCACGGATTACTATAAGGTGCTGGAGAAGCTGGATCATGCAGAAAACATGGGGCTCTTCGATTATGAAATGACGCTGGATCTGTATTATTTTTCCACCATATGGAAACAGAACAGCAAGCTGACCAAGGGTAAGACCCAGGTACTTCTGACCAGAAGCCTGGGAAGTCAGATTGACCTGCTGAATATGATGTGGATTTACCGGACAAAGAAATACTATCAGATGTCGGAGGCTTCCACCTACGCTCTTCTGATTCCGGTGACCTACAAGCTTCATGACAGCGATATCCGCGCTATGGTATCGGCGGCAGACAACAGGGCTCTGGAGGAAGCAATCCAGAAGACCTATTATGGCAGAAGGTTTCTAAAACTGGACAGCCAGGAGCTGGAGACGGTATATGACAGATTTCTGCGTAAGATTTATACGGAAGAAAAACGTGCCAATCCGTATTCTCTGGCGGTGATTACCGGCTACCTGTACGATAAGGAGCAGGAACTGGATCGGCTGACTACCGTTCTGGAGGGTGTCCGCTACGGACTTCCCGCCGCGGAAACCATGAAATATGTGGAACGGTCGAAGGCTGAAAGCTAACAGTAAGAGGAGGTAGCAGCAAAGTGATTGTAAAGATGAAGTTCTTAAGCATCACAGGGCCGAAGAATGATATTGAGCGCATGGCCGGTCAGTATCTTTCCAAGTACGAGATCCAACTGGAGCACGCCCTGACAGAGCTTAAGACAGTACAGAATCTGAGAGCCTACACGGACAAGAATCCTTACGAGGAAATCTTGCGTCAGGCGTCAGAATATCTCCCGGCAGATCTGCACACAGATCGGGAATTCCCCGATATGACAGTAGAGAAGGCGGAGCAGATTTTAAGGGACGCGGAAAAGAACCTGACCGATCTGAAGGATCAGAAGGCGGAGCTTACCGCGAAGCGGGAAAAATGCAAAGCTTCCATGGACAGCATTGAGCCCTTCCAGGGATTGGAGTTTGACGTCCACAGCCTGCTGAATTTCCATTATGAAAAGTACCGGTTCGGACGGATTTCCAAGGAGTACTTCGATAAGTTCGACCGCTACGTATACGATACACTGGATACGATTTTCTATAAATGCCGCAGCGATGAGGAGTATGTTTACGGAGTTTATTTTGTACCGGCTTCTCTGGCAGATAAGATTGACGCGGTGTACGCGTCCATGCATTTTGAGCATATCTTCATTCCGGACGAGTACGAGGGTACCGCAACCGAGGCGTATGAGGAGCTGAAAAAGGAACTGGCAGAGCTGGATACGAAGCTTTCAGCCATGGATGATAAGATTTCTTCCGTGGTAGCAGACCGTATCGACGAGCTGGCAGGGGCAAGCGCTTACCTGAAAAAGCGTTCCGCAAGCTTCGATATCCGGAAATTCGCGGCGCTGACCCGGGAGAAGGACAATGTGTTCTATATCCTCTGTGGCTGGATGCCGGAGGATCAGGCCGACGCCTTCCAGAAGGAAATCGAGGAAGACGAGCAGACCTTCGTGGTGGTAGAGGATGACCATGACAACATCTTCAGTACACCGCCCACGAAACTTCATAACCACAAGATTTTCCGTCCCTTTGAGATGTATGTAAAGATGTATGGCCTTCCGGCCTACAATGAGCTGGACCCGACCATGTTTGTGGCCATCACCTATGCCTTTATCTTCGGCGCCATGTTCGGTGATGTGGGACAGGGCCTGGTACTGCTGCTGGGCGGCTTCTTCCTCTATAAGAAGAAGGGCATGGATCTGGCGGCGATTATCGGCAGCGCCGGTATCTTCTCCACCTTCTTCGGCTTTATGTACGGCAGCTTCTTCGGCTTCGAGGATGTGATTCCCGCACGCTGGCTGAAGCCCAAGGAAGCCATGATGACGCTTCCGGTGGTGGGACAGATGAACACCGTCTTTGTGGTAGCCATTGTATTCGGTATGTTCCTGATTCTGACGGCTATGATTCTGCATATTATCGTGGCAGTCCGGAATCATGATATCGAGGGCACCTGGTTCGATACCAACGGTGTGGCAGGCTTTATCTTCTACGGCTTCGTAGTAGCAAGCCTGATTCTCTTTATGAGCGGACACGCGCTTCCGGCTACTATTATCATGGTGCTGGTTCTGGGACTTCCGCTTCTGGCTATGGCCTTCAAGGAGCCGTTGACCGCATGGATGGAAAAGAAGAAAGCAGAGCTGGATGGCGGCGTGGCCATGTATCTGGTGCTGACCTTCTTCGAGATGTTTGAGGTGCTCTTAAGCTTCTTCTCCAACACCCTGTCCTTCGTCCGTATCGGCGCGTTCGCAGTCAGCCACGCGGCCATGATGGAGGTTGTGCTGATGCTGGCGGGCTTCGAAAATGGAGCCACCGGAAACTGGCTGGTTATCGTACTGGGCAACGCCTTTGTATGCGCCATGGAGGGTCTGATCGTAGGTATCCAGGTTCTGCGTCTGGAGTACTACGAGCTGTTTAGCCGTTTCTACAAGGGAACCGGACATGCGTTTAAGCCCTATAAGCTGAAAGAGAAATAAGAGACACAAAAGCAATAATTTAAATTTATATAAAATTATTACAAAAGGTATTAAAAGGAGGAAATTAAAATGTCTATGTTAGTGAAAGTATTACTGGTTGCAGCTCTTGTATTAAGCATTATGGTTCCGTTTGGAGCATATTTCCTGGGACAGCCCTCCCGCAGCCGTTATAAGAGAAGCCTTGGATGCAACTGCTTCTTCTTCTTCGGTACTCTGGCTCTGGCAGCCGTTCTCGCATACGGCGGAGACGTACACGCAGCAGAGACCGCGGCAGAAACCGCAGCAGGCATGTCCACAGGACTGGGATATATCGCAGCAGCGCTGGCTACCAGCCTTTCCGGTATCGGTTCCGGTATTGCCGTAGCGTCTTCCGCAAGCGCGGCACTGGGCGCAATCAGCGAGGATCAGAGCATCTTCGGTAAGTCCATGATTTTCGTAGCAATGGCCGAAGGTATCGCTCTGTATGGTCTGATCATCTCCTTCATGATTCTTGGTAAGCTGTAAATCCCTGACCCGAAAGGCGGAATCCATATGAAGATGTATTTGATAAGCGACAATATCGATACCTGCACAGGCATGCGCCTGGCAGGCGTCGAGGGCGCCGTTGTCCACGAAAAAGAGGAGCTGAGGGCAGAGCTGAACCGTGTGATGGCTGACAAGGATGTGGCTGTAGTAATTCTGACGGAGAAGTTTGGCCGCGAATTTCCCGAGGTTGTCAACGAAGCGCGTCAGGGACACAGTCTTCCGCTTCTCATTGAAATTCCGGACCGCCATGGCACTACAAGAGGAGAGAATTTCATTACCTCCTATGTGAACGAAGCCATCGGAGTCAAGCTTTAGAGTGAACAGGAAGGAAGGTGAGCGCAATGACGACAGAAGAAAAACTGCAGCATTTTACGACTTACGCCATGGAAGAGGCGAGACATAAAAGCGACGTCATGATCCGCGAGTATACAGATGCCATGGAAAAGATTTTTCAGGAGCATCAGGAGAAAAAGCGTCGTCAGGAGGAGCTTGAAATCAAGACCGAGACAGACCGTCTGGTTCGTGAAAACAACAAGCAGTTCTCCGAGGAACAGATTGAAATCAAGAGAACCTTAAGCAAAAAGCAGGATGAACTGAAGGAAAAGCTTTTTGTAGAGGTAAAGGATCTGCTGGCAAACTTTGCGGAGACCAGGGAATATCATCAGATGCTGGTGAAACAACTGCGCGAGGCAAGGGAGTTTGCAGACGGAGACGAAGTGATTTTATATATTGACCCGTCCGATGCGCAGAAGAAATACAGCATCGAGTCAGAAGTAGGAGCGCCGGTGACGGTCAGCGAATACTCCTTTATGGGCGGAACACGCGCCGTACTGCCGGGCCGGAATATCCTCATCGATAATTCCTTTGAGAGCAAGCTGGCAGGGGCGAAGGAAAGCTTCCAGTTAAAAGGAGGAGCACACCATGAATAGAACAGGCGTTATCTATGGAATCAACGGCCCTGTTGTATACATCAAAGGCAACACCGGCTTTAAGATGGCCGAGATGGTCTATGTAGGCAAGGAAAAGCTGGTAGGCGAGGTCATCGGTCTGGATAAAGACAGAACAACCATTCAGGTATTCGAGGAGACCACCGGAATCAAACCGGGTGAAATCGTAGAGGCTACCGGAGACGCTATCTCCGTATACCTGGCTCCCGGAATCCTGCATAATATTTTCGACGGTATTGAGCGTCCCTTAAGTGAGATCGCGAAAATCGGCGGCGCTTATATCAGCCGCGGTACTGTCGTAGATTCTCTGGATAAGGAGAAGCTCTGGGACGCCCACATGATCGTGAAGGAGGGCGACCGCGTCAGCGGCGGCTCCATCATCTGTGAGGTGCCGGAGACAAAGGCAATCGTTCATAAGGTTATGGTTCCTCCGAATCTCTCCGGCGTACTGACAAAGGTAATGCCGGACGGCCAGTATACCATCTGTGATACCATTGCGGTTCTGCAGCTGGACGACGGTACCGAGAAGGAACTGACCATGATGCAGAAATGGCCTATCCGTGTGCCGAGACCGACCACCAAGCGTTACCCGGCTTCCAAGCCGCTGGTTACCGGACAGCGTATCCTGGATACCCTGTTTCCCATCGCCAAGGGCGGTACCGCAGCGATTCCCGGCGGATTCGGAACCGGTAAGACCATGACGCAGCATCAGATCGCGAAATGGTCCGATGCGGATATCATCATCTATATCGGCTGCGGCGAGCGTGGCAATGAGATGACACAGGTACTGGAGGATTTCTCCAAGCTGGTTGACCCGAAGACAGGCAACCCCCTGATGGAGCGTACCACGCTGATCGCCAATACCTCCAATATGCCGGTGGCAGCCCGTGAGGCTAGTATTTACACAGGTGTTACCCTGGCTGAGTATTACAGAGACATGGGCTACGACGTAGCGATCATGGCAGACTCCACTTCCCGTTGGGCTGAGGCTCTGCGTGAGCTGTCCGGACGTCTGGAGGAAATGCCTGCAGAGGAAGGCTTCCCGGCATACCTGGCATCCCGTCTGTCTGCGTTCTATGAGCGTGCCGGCATGATGCTGAACTTAAACGGAACAGAAGGAAGCGTATCCATCATCGGAGCCGTATCCCCTCAGGGCGGCGACTTCTCCGAGCCGGTTACACAGAACACCAAGCGTTTCGTCCGCTGCTTCTGGGGACTGGATAAATCCCTGGCTTATGCCCGTCATTTCCCGGCTATCCACTGGCTCAGTAGCTACAGTGAGTATGTGTCCGATCTGGCGCCTTGGTATAAGGATCATGTGGCAAAGAACTTCATGGACTGCAGAAATCGTCTGATGGTAATCCTGAACCAGGAGAGCAGCCTGATGGAGATTGTAAAGCTGATCGGAAGCGACGTGCTTCCGGATGACCAGAAGCTGGTTCTGGAGATTTCCAGAGTTGTCCGTCTGGGCTTTCTGCAGCAGAACGCCTTCCATCCGGATGACACCTGTGTACCGATGGAAAAGCAGATGAAAATGATGGAGACCATACTCTATCTCTACGACAGATCCAAGGCGCTGATTACACAGGGCATGCCTATGTCCGTGCTGAAGCGTGAAAATATCTTCGAGAAGGTCATTGCCATCAAATACGATGTGCCCAACGACCATCTGGAGCTGTTTGACGATTATAAGAAAGCGATCGACGAATTCTACGACCGTGTACTGGAAAAGAACGCGTAAGGGGAGGAAGAGAAAATGTCAATTGAATATTTAGGCTTAAGTGAAATCAACGGCCCTCTGATTGCCCTGGAAGGCGTCCAGAACGCGTCCTACGAGGAGATCGTAGAGATTACGGTGGACGGCAATAAGAAAGAGCTGGGCCGTATCATCGAATGCTATAAGGATAAGGCGGTGATCCAGGTATTCGGCGGAACCGACAATATGTCCCTTCGCAATACCCACACCAAGCTGACCGGCCATCCCATGGAGATTGTCCTTTCCCCGGAGATCCTGGGCCGTACCTTCAACGGTATCGGACAGCCCATCGACGGCCTGGGCGAAATCGTATCCGACATTCACCGGAATGTCAACGGACAGCCTTTAAACCCGGTTACCCGTGAGTATCCGCGTAACTATATCCGTACCGGATTTTCCGCGATTGACGGTCTGACCACCCTGATTCGAGGACAGAAGCTGCCGATTTTCTCCGGCAACGGTCTGCCCCATGATCAGCTGGCGGCACAGCTGGTAAAGCAGGCTTCCCTGGGCGACGATTCGGACGAGCAGTTCGGTATCGTATTTGCGGCCATGGGCGTGAAGCACGACGTAGCGGATTTCTTCCGCCGTGCCTTCGACGAGAGCGGAGCCTCCGAGCACGTTACCATGTTTATGAATCTGGCAAATGACCCGGTTGTAGAGCGTCTGATTACACCCCGTGTGGCTCTGACCGCAGCCGAGTATCTTGCCTTTGAGTGCAATATGCATATCCTGGTTATCCTGACCGATATGACCTCCTTTGCGGAGGCCATGCGTGAGGTTTCCTCCTCCAAGGGCGAGATTCCCTCCAGAAAGGGTTATCCTGGATACTTATACAGTGAGCTGGCCACCATCTATGAGCGTGCCGGCATCGTAGAGGGCGTCAATGGTTCCGTGACACAGATCCCGATTCTGACCATGCCCAACGACGATATCACCCACCCCATTCCGGACCTGACCGGATATATTACCGAGGGTCAGATTGTACTGGATCGTGAGCTTCACGGACAGGCAGTTTATCCGCCTATCAGCGTACTGCCCTCCCTGTCCCGTCTGATGAAGGACGGTATCGGAGCAGGCTATACCAGAGAGGATCATCAGGATCTGGCGAACCAGCTGTTCTCCTCCTACGCGAAGGTGGGAGACGCGAGAGCGCTGGCTTCCGTTATCGGCGAGGACGAGCTGTCTCCGATTGATAAGAAGTACCTGCAGTTCGGTAAGGCCTTTGAGGCCCGCTTTGTAGGCCAGGGTCCGGAGGAAAACCGTACCATCGAAGAGACGCTGAACATTGGCTGGGAGCTTCTCGGCATGCTGCCGAGAGAGGAACTGGACCGTGTGGATACCAAGATTCTTGATAAGTACTACAAGCCGGCAGAATAATGTAAACCGAGTTTTTTTAAGAAGGAGGAAGCTGTATGGATAACAATGCAGTTCCTACAAAAGGCAACCTCATACGCGCGAAGAACTCCCTGAAGCTGGCAAAGCAGGGCTATGAGCTGATGGACAAGAAGCGGAACATTCTGATCCGGGAGCTGATGGGACTGGTGGATCAGGCCAAGGATATCCAGGACGAGATCCGCACAACCTTTACTACAGCCTATGCAGCCCTCCAGAAGGCCGACATGGAGCTGGGTATCAATGCCGTAGCTGATGTGGCCCGGAACGTACCTGTGGAGGATACGGTAGAGGTCAAGACCCGAAGTATCATGGGTACCGAGATTCCGCTGGTCCGCTACGACGCAGCTACCCGTGCGCCGGCCTACGCCTTCTACAGCACGAAGGAATCTCTGGATATCGCCAGGGTCTCTTTTGAAAAGGTAAAGGATCTGACCATCAAGCTGTCTGCGGTAGAGAATTCAGCCTACCAGCTGGCGGCCAATATCAAGAAGGCCCAGAAGCGTGCCAACGCTTTGAAGAATATCACCATTCCCCGCTACGAGGCGCTGACGAAGGATATTTCCAACGCCCTGGAGGAGAAGGAGCGTGAGGAGTTCACGAGACTGAAGGTTATTAAGAGAATGCATTCGTGAAGAAAGCATTTGTAAAGAAATAAGCTATGAATTAACAAAAGAGCAGTGCTGACAGAATTCTCCGGCGAGAAGGAAATCAGCACTGCTTTTATTTGCAAAAATGCACATCCTTTTCATAAAAATGCGCACTCGGACGGAGCCGTCGTTAAGGATTTGTTCATCTCATAGAAAAAATTGTATAAAAAGAAGTACAAAAATTTCATTTACCTCTTGTATAACAGGATTGTACGTGATATAATGCAATCTGTTGACAAAAAAATATCAATCATCCTATCGGAAGAGTTGAGCAGAGAAAACAGGGCGGACAGGAGATTCTGAATCCGATGGAAAATCACATTGTGGATCTGGAAATGGGAATCCTGGACGGTCCAGAAGAGATAGCAGAATTTCAGGAGAAGATTGAAAAGCTTATCGGAGGTGAAGAGCGTGGGTAAAAAGGTAGTTGTATTCGGAAGCTTTGTAGTGGATTTGACAGGAAGAACCAGAACGCTTCCGGTACCGGGACAGACCGTTATGGGAAGCACCTTTGTGATGGGACCCGGCGGTAAGGGCTCCAATCAGGCTGTAGCTGCCCACAGAGCCGGCGCGGATGTGACGCTGGTGACAAAGGTGGGAAAAGATGTATTCGGAAAGGTCGCTACGGATTTTTATGAAAAAGAGGGTATGAATACCGAATATATCTTCGTGGATGAGGAAAAAGAGACAGGCTGTGCGTTGATTACGGTGGAAGAGGGAACGGCCCAGAATGAAATCGTGGTGATCAGCGGCGCCTGCGGTAACATAACAGAGGAAGATATAGAGAAGAGCCGGGCGCTCATTGAGTCTTCGGACATTCTTCTTCTGCAGCTGGAGATCAATTTTGATGCCCTATATAAGGTGATTGACATTGCCCATGCAGCAGGCGTAACTATCGTAGTGAACACTGCTCCGGCGGCAGAGCTTCCGGCGGAGATCCTGAAGAAGCTGGACATCGTCACACCCAATGAGACAGAGGCACAGATTCTCACTGGAGTGAAAATCGAAAATGGTGATGATGCTAAGAAGGCAGCAGAGGTTTTGATGGAAAAAGGGGTAAAGCAGGTAGTCATTACCTTAGGATCCATGGGAGCGTTTGCAATGAATAACGAAAAATACGAGCTGGTAGAACGGTTGTCCGTAGACGCCATTGACACCACCGGCGCGGGAGACGCGTTTAACGGAGGCTTCGTTATGGCGTTGGCAGAGGGGAAGGATTTATTCACAGCTCTGCGTTATGGTAATGTGACGGGAGCGCTTTCAGTAACCAGGAAGGGCACTGCGCCTTCCATGCCAGATCGGGAAGCCATTGACAGATTCTATGCAGAAGTCTATGGCTGACAGAAGTATGCCAATGCGGCGGGCGCACTGACTGCGTCGAAGCATGGCTCGCTTCCGTCCCTGCCCGATAAAGATGATGTGACAGAATTTATGAAAAGGAGAAAAACATTATGAAAATCAGTCGATATTTTGATTCCGCAATTTTGAAACCGAACATGACCGAGGATGAGGTAAAGCAGGCTATTAAGGACTGCATCGCATGTGATTCCTACACCGTATGTGTACGCCCCTGCGATATTGCTCTTGCGGTAGAAATGTGCAAGGGAACCAACACCAAGGTCAGCTGTGTACTGGACTTCCCCCATGGCGACAGCACCGCAGAGGGAAAGGCAGCTCTGGCAGAGCTCTACGCACCTACCGGTGTGGCGGAGATCGACATGGTTATGAACTACGGCTATGCCCGTTCCGGTAAATGGGATGAGGTAAAACGCGGTATCGAAGGCGTGGTAAAGGCAGCCAAGAAGCATGGCGTAGGCGTGAAGGTTATTTTCGAAACCTGTGAGCTGACCGAGGAAGAGATTCGAAGGGGAACAGAGATCTGCATTGAGGCAGGCGCGGACTTCGTAAAGACCTCCACAGGCTTCGCGGCATCCGGCGCAAGCGAGGAAGCGGTAACTACGATGCTGGACGAGGCAAAAGGCAGAATCAAGGTAAAACCCTCCGGCGGTATTCGCAATTACGAGACCGCAAAGAAGTATGTGGACATGGGCGCATCCCGTCTGGGAATCGGCTTTGGAACTGCACTTAAGATCTGCGAGGGAGAAAAAGAGGCAGAAAAATAGAACTGAGAAGCCGTGGAGAGACTGATTCCCGAGGAGGGACTGGGCTTTATTTTGGATTTTCCAGATTATATTATGCGGGAGATACAGCTCTGACGCTTTCCAGACTAAATCATAGAGCATATGGGTGAGAGCGCACCTGATTGCAGGCTTATGCTTCTTTGTCAGGGTGAAAGCTTTCTGTTAAAAAAGTAATGAACTGACAAAAGAGCAGTGCTGACAGAATTCTCCGGCGAGAAGGAAATCAGCACTGCTTTTATTTGCAAAAATGCACATCCTTTTCATAAAAATGCGCACTCGGACGGAGCCATCGTTAAGGATTTGTTAATCTCATAGAAAAATTGTATAAAAAGAAGTACAAAAATTTCATTTACCTCTTGCATAACAGGATTGTACGTGATATAATGCAATCGGTTGATAAAAAAATATCAATATTGTGAAAAAAATCACGTTGGGATGAAACGAGAAAGAGTGAGGTAACAGTATGGCAAATGAAACATCAAACAAGATCGTAGTAATTGGAGCTGGAAATGTAGGCGAGACTATCTGCTATACCCTGATGCTGCGGGCACAGGTAGGAGAAATCGTCCTGGTAGACGTAAACGAAGATCGTGCGAAGGGTGCAGCCCTGGATATCTCACACGGAACCGCTTTCTACAGCCAGGTACGCGTTCGTCAGGGCGGATATGAGGAGTGCGCGGACGCCAAGATTATCATTGTTACAGCGGGTATTCCCCGGAAGCCGGGTCAGACCCGTCTGGAGCTTGCGAAGGTAAATACCGGAGTGGCAAGAAGCATTGCGAAGAACATCATGAAGTACGCAAAGAATCCGCTGATTATCGTGGTATCCAACCCGGTTGACGTGAATACCTATCTGATTCAGAAGGAGACAGGCCTGTCTTCGGAGCGGGTTATCGGAACCGGAACCTCTCTGGATACCGCGCGTTTCCGCTATCTCTTAAGCCAGCGTGCGAACGTAGATATCCGTGATATTCAGGGTTATATCCTGGGTGAGCACGGAGACAGCCAGGTACCGATCTGGAGCAGTGTCAACGTAGCAGGCGAGACCATCGACCATTTCCTGCCGGAGGATCCGAAGGAGAAGGAGGAAGTAAAGGACGCTATCGCACTGAAGGCAAAGACCGGCGGCGCGGACGTTATCTCCCTGAAGGGCGCAACCTTCGACGGAATCGCCATGTCCACTTTCCGGATTGTAGAATCCATTCTCAAGAATCAGAATACCGTACTTCCGGTGGCTCATGTACTGGGTAAGGAGTACGGAGAAGAGCTGGAAGGTTCCTGCATCAGTATCCCCTGCGTAGTCAACGCGGATGGAATTGCCAAGGCGATCAAGATTACCCTGACAGACAAGGAGCGGGAGCAGGTAGAGCATTCCGCAGAGGTTCTGAAAAACTTCATCGACGATGTTATGAAAGAGGACTAAAGAATCAAACCGATAAAACAGAGTGGAAATTTCCACTCTGTTTTTTATTTAACATTCCGACAACAAAGAGGGCGAGGAGATTTTACAAAAAATCCGACGATTTAAGTCGGAATTAACAGGAAAAAATGTGAAATTAACATGAAAATGCAACATATCCACCAAAAAAACTTCAAAATTTAACATAAAATCCGGATTAGGGGGTTGTTAATGGTTTAACAGCGTAGTATAATATTTAAGATTGATAGAAAATTATCAAAAAGACAACTTGCACACCAACATGCGAAAAAAGAACAAAAGGAGGTAGTCAAATGGTGTACAGCTACTATCCGGGCTGCACGTTGAAGAACAAGGCGCAGGACCTGGACCGATACGCCAGAATGTCAGCAGAAGCGCTGGGCTTTTCCTTACAGGAAATCGAGGAATGGCAGTGCTGTGGCGCTGTCTATCCGCTGGCGTCCGATGAGATCGCCACAAAGCTGTCCGCAGTCCGCGCCCTGAACGACGCAAAGGAGAAGGGACAGGATCTGGTAACGCTCTGCTCCGCCTGTCATCACGTAATCAAGCGTGTCAACGACGATATGCAGAATGTGGAAGATATCCGTACCAGAGCCAACAATTATCTGAACCTGGCAGAGCCCTATGAAGGAGAGACAAAGGTCCTTCATTATCTGGAGGTTCTCCGTGACCGCATCGGTTTTGATACCATCCGGGAAAAGGTGATACATCCCCTGACCGGACGGAAAATCGGCGCGTATTATGGCTGTATGCTGCTTCGCCCCAGTGATATCATGGCCTTTGACGATCCGGAAAATCCGACCATTATCGAAGACTTTATCCGGGCTCTGGGCGCTGAACCGGTGGTGTATCCCTACCGGAACGAGTGTTGCGGCGGTTATGTATCCCTGAAGGACAAGCCCCTGGCCGGTACGATGGTAGATCGGGTCATGGAATCCGCGACAGATCACGGAGCGGAAGAACTGATTACCGCCTGTCCCCTGTGTCTCTATAACCTGAGAACCAGTGGAAGCGCGAAAAAGCTTCCGGTTACGTATCTGACAGAGCTTCTGGCAGAGGCTCTTGGCCTGATTCCTGAGAAAAATGCGGAAGGAGGAGCAGAAGATGCAGAAGGCTGATATGGCGAAGGCCGATAGACTTCGGGAGATGAGCGGCGTCAACACCCGGAAATGTATGAAATGCGGAAAATGCTCCGCGACCTGTCCCGCTTACGAGGAGATGGATATCCGTCCCCATCAGTTTGTTTCTTATGTGGAGAATGGCGACATAGAGCCCCTTTTAAATTCCACCACCATCTGGAAATGTCTTTCCTGCTTTGCCTGCGTAGAGCGTTGTCCCAGAGACGTAAAGCCTGCGAAGCTCATTGAGGCGGTACGGCAGATGGTAGTAAGACAGCGGGGCGGCAATTATTTAAGCCCCAATGAGATACCCGAATTACTGGACGAGGAACTGCCCCAGCAGCTGCTGGCCAGCGCGTTCCGCAAATACAGCAAATAATCAGGAGGTGAAAAAACGTGCAGAGAATAGGAGTATTTGTCTGTCATTGCGGTACGAACATAGCTGCGACGGTAGATATCGGACGGGTGGTAGCGGCAGCGGCGAAGGAGCCTGGCGTCGTTCACGCGGAAGATTACCAGTATATGTGTTCCGAAGCAGGACAGCTGAAAATCCGGGAGGCCATCGAGCAGAAACACCTGACAGGTATCGTTGTCTGTTCCTGTTCCCCCAGAATGCATGAGAATACATTTCGCCAGGCGGCAAAGCGGGCCGGTATCAATCCCTACATGGTAGAGATTGCCAATATCCGCGAGCATTGCTCCTGGATTCATAAAAATATGGAGGAAGCGACCGAGAAGGCCATTATTCTGGCCCGGGCAGCCATCGCGAAGGTTATGCTGAACGCGCCTCTGACGCCGGGCACCAGCCAGGTCGTAAAGCGCGCCCTGGTGATTGGCGGCGGTATCGCGGGTATCCAGACCGCGCTGGATATCGCGGAGGCAGGCTACGAGGTAGATATCGTAGAGAAGACTCCCAGTATCGGAGGCCGTATGTCACAGCTTGACAAGACCTTCCCGACTCTGGACTGCTCCGCCTGTATCCTGACTCCGAAAATGGTGGAGGCTGCGGCCCATGAGAAGATTACGATTTATACATATAGCGAGGTAGAGAAGGTCAGCGGCTTCGTAGGCGATTTCCATGTGGATATCCGGAAAAAAGCCAGAAGCGTGGATATGAGCAAGTGTACCGGCTGCGGCGTCTGCCAGGAGAAGTGTCCTTCCAAGAAGGCTCCCAATGAATTCAACCGGGGACTGAATACACGAAGCGCGATCTATACGCCCTTCGCCCAGGCGATTCCCAATGTTCCGGTGATTGATCGTGAAAACTGTATGAAATTCAAGACCGGAAAATGCGGTGTCTGCGCCAAGGTATGTCAGGCGGGCGCGATTGATTACGAGCAGAAGGACGAGATCATTACCGTGGATTACGGCGCTATCGTCGTGGCGACCGGCTTTGATACCATTAAGCTGGATCGGTACGATGAATATGCGTATAACCAGAGCCCGGATGTCATCACATCCCTGGAGCTGGAGCGTATCATGAACGCGGCAGGACCCACCAAGGGCCACCTGGAGCGGATGTCCGATCACAAGGCTCCCAAGTCCATCGTATTTGTCCAGTGCGTGGGATCCCGCTGCGCGGACAAGAGAGGAAAGAGCTATTGCTCCAAGATTTGCTGTATGTATACAGCGAAGCATGCCATGCTGATTCGTGACAAATATCCGGACGTAGATGTGACCGTATTCTACATCGACGTGCGTACTCCGGGCAAGAACTTCGACGAGTTCTATCGTCGGGCAGTGGAGGAGTATGGAGTCCATTACATCAAGGGTCAGGTAGGAAAGGTAGCGCCCCAGGGCGATAAGCTGCTGGTACAGGCCTCTGACCTGCTGGACAACAGGCAGATTCGGATGGAAACGGATATGGTTGTCCTGGCTACCGCCATTGAGCCGAATCCGGATGTAAGAAAGATTGCCACCATGCTGACAGCCAGCATTGATACCAACAATTTCCTGACTGAGTCCCATGCCAAGCTGCGTCCGGTGGAGTCCCCCACAGCGGGAATCTTCCTGTCCGGCGTCTGCCAGGGACCCAAGGATATTCCGGAGACCGTAGCCCAGGCCGGAGCCGCTGCCGTAAAGGTGATAGGACTTCTGGCGAAAGATCATCTGGTTACCAACCCCTGTACGGCCAAGGCAGATCCGATCTTCTGTAATGGCTGCTCCACCTGTGAAAAGGTATGTCCTTACGGAGCGATTTCCTACGAGGATCAGCTGGTAAATGATCATGGTATCCGTGAGACGAGACGGGTAGCCGTTGTGAACAGTGCTCTCTGTCAGGGCTGCGGAGCATGTACCGTTGCCTGCCCGTCCGGAGCTATGGATCTGCAGGGCTTCTCAAACAGACAAATTCTTGCGGAGGTAGATGCGATATGCAGGTAGAAAATACAGAATTTAGACCGAAGATTGTAGCGTTCTGCTGCAACTGGTGCTCCTACGCAGGCGCAGACCTGGCGGGAAGCAGCCGACTTGCTTACCCGGCGGATGTAAAGATTATCCGCGTGCCCTGCTCCTGCCGTGTGAACCCCATGTTTATCCTGAGAGCCTTCCAGAGGGGAGCGGACGGCGTGATTCTCTGCGGCTGCCACCCGGGAGACTGTCATTACACCACAGGAAACTATTACGCAAGAAGACGTATGACACTGCTTTTCTCCATGCTGGATTACCTGGGCGTGGAAAATGGACGTACCCGCGTAGAGTGGGTGTCTGCGGCCGAGGGCGTGAAGTTCTCCACCACCATGAATGAATTTGCAGCTAAAATTCATGAACTGGGAGAAAATGTAAGATTGGAGGATCTGCGATGCAAGGGTTAATCGAGAGAGCGAAAGAGCTTCTGGCAGACGGAACCGTAGCGCAGGTTCTGGGCTGGAGAAAGGGCGATATGGGATACGATCCGGAGCCGGCTTATTTCTATAAGGAAGAAGATTTACAGAATTTTGTTTACGACGCGTTCTGCGGCGCAAACTTAAGCAAATATATGATTGAGGCCTCCAAGCTGGAGGGCAGGACGCTGGTATTCTTAAAGCCCTGCGACACCTACAGCTTCAATCAGCTGATCAAGGAGCACCGGGTTGACCGGGAAAAGGCTTACATCATCGGCGTGGGCTGCAAGGGTACCTTAAAGCCGGAGAAAATCCGGGAGGCTGGTATTAAAGGCATTGAGCGCGTAGCGGTCGACGGCGATACCCTGAAATTTGAGACCATCTATGGCGAGAAGGAGTTGCCCTTTGCCGACGCCCTTCTGGAGCGCTGCAAGGTATGTAAGGGTAAGAAGCACATGGTATACGACGAGCTGATTGGCGCGGCAGAGGACGAGGAGGCAGGTCCGGTGGGCAACCGCTTCGAGGAAGTGGAGAAGCTGGAGGCCATGAGTCCGGAGGAGCGTTTTCATTTCTGGCAGGAGCAGCTTTCCAAATGTATCCGCTGCAACGCCTGCCGCAATGTGTGTCCGGCCTGCAGCTGCCGCAAATGTGTCTTCGACAGCAGCCAGTATGACAGCAATCAGAAGGCGAATGCCGATACCTTTGAGGAGCAGATGTTCCATATTATCCGTGCCTTCCATGTGGCAGGACGGTGTACCGACTGCGGCGAGTGCAGCAGAGTCTGTCCCCAGGGCATTCCGCTTCACCTTTTAAACCGCAAGTTTATCAAGGACATTGACACCTTCTACGGCGAGTATCAGGCGGGAGCCGATACGGATTCCAGAGGCCCGCTGACGGACTTCACCTTTGATGACGTGGAGCCTGGCATTGTACAGACGAGAGGGGGACATTAAGCATGTATCAGATAGCGAAGAATAAGCTGAACGAGCTTTACGGAGCCATCAGTGCAAAGGAAGACTTATTTCTCCCGGTACAGAAAGCCGGACAGACCAATTACGGACTGTGGACCGAAGAGGCCGTGGTGGATATCGATACGCTGAAGACTGTGAAGTCCGGTAAGGACTGCTTCTTCCCCCAGAGCGAGGTGCTCTACAAGAGCCGTTATGAGGGCGGAAAGGTCAGCATCGACCCGGCAGAGCTTCAGAATCAGCCCTTTGTGGTATTCGGTATGCGCGCCTGCGATGTGAGGGCTGTAAAGGTTCTGGACCAGGTATTCCTGACGGATCCGGTGGACACCTATTACGCGGCCAGAAGAGAGCATGGCACTATCGTATCCCTGGCCTGCAAAGAACCGGATGAAACCTGCTTCTGCAAAAACTTTGATGTGGATGCCGCAGAGCCGGGAGCAGATGTGGAAACCTGGTTTGTAGGAGATGTATTATACTGGAAATCATTAACAGAAAAAGGAGAAGCACTTACGGCACAGGTAAAGGAAGCCCTGGCAGATTCCTTTACGGAAGCGGCGGCAGAGGGCGAGAAAAAGGTAGAGGAGCAGCAGGCGGCGATTCGCGCCATCATCGAGAAGCTTCCTCTGTCCCACCTGGATTTGTCCCGGTTCAAACCGGAAAATACCATGGAGCTTTTTGATTCCCCGCTGTGGGAGGATCTGTATAAGCCCTGTCTGGCCTGCGGAACCTGCACCTTCGTGTGTCCCACCTGCCAGTGCTACGACATCCGTGATTTTGACGGAGGTAAGGCCGGAATTCAGCATTACCGGTGCTGGGATTCCTGCATGTATTCCGATTTTACCATGATGGCCCACGGCAATATGCGTACCAGTCAGCTTCAGCGCTTCCGTCAGAGATTTATGCATAAGCTGGTTTATTATCCGGCCAACAATGACGGCATGTATTCCTGCGTAGGCTGCGGCCGCTGCGTCAGCAAGTGCCCGTCATCCTTAAATATTGTGAAAGTGATCAAGAAACTGGGAGGTGAGGGAAATGAGTGAATGTACCTGCGGCGGACATGCAAATGATATCAGAGTAGACGCACTGATTCCTATGATTGGCGTGGTGACGGATATCCGCACGGAAACTCCGGACGTTAAAACCTTCCGGGTAGTGGGAAGAGACGGTAAGAAGCTTTTTGAGCATATGCCGGGTCAGTGTGCCATGGTATCGGTTCCCGGTGTGGGCGAGGCGATGTTCTCTATCACATCTTCCCCCACCAACAAAGAATATCAGGAGTTCAGCATTAAGCGCTGCGGCTCCCTGACAGATTACCTGCATGGAATGAATGTGGGAGACGAGATTACCGTGCGCGGTCCCTACGGAAATGCTTTTCCGGTGGAGACAGCGCTGAAGAAGCAGAATCTTCTGTTTATCGCCGGAGGAATCGGTCTTGCGCCCCTTCGCTCTGTCATCAACTACGTGCTGGATAACCGGGACAATTACGGTACGGTAGATATTCTCTACGGTTCCCGTTCCGCGGACGATCTGGTGCAGCTTAAGGAGATTCAGGAAGTCTGGATGAAGACGCCGGGCGTCAATGTATATCTGACCATCGACCGGGAGCAGGAGGGCTGGGACGGCCATGTGGGCTTCGTTCCTTCCTATCTGAAAGAAATCGGCTTCGACACCAATAAGACCGTACTGGTCTGCGGACCGCCCATCATGATCAAATTCGTACTGGCGGGCCTGATGGAGCTGGGCTTCAACAAGACACAGGTGTACACCACCCTGGAGCTTCGTATGAAATGCGGTATCGGCAAATGCGGCCGCTGCAACATCGGCGCCAAATACGTCTGCAAAGACGGCCCCGTATTCCGCTGCGACGAGATTGACGAACTTCCACCTGAGTACTAAGAAAGGAACGGTATAAAAAACATGCAGGAAATGGTAAACGTATATTTCTATGGAAAAAAGTATTCCGTACCCGCTGAGCTTACCATCATGACGGCTATGGAATACGCAGGCTATAAGCTGGTGCGCGGCTGCGGCTGCCGCCACGGCTTCTGTGGTGCCTGCGCAACCATTTACAGAATCAAGGGCAACAATGAGCTGAAGACCTGCCTGGCCTGTCAGACACAGGTACAGGAGGGCATGTATATCGCGACACTGCCCTTCTTCCCGGCAGATAAGCGGAACTACGATATGGACAAAATCAGTGTAAAGCAGCGTGTGATGATGGATCTCTATCCGGAAATCTACAGCTGTATCGGCTGTAACGCCTGCACCAAGGGCTGTCCCCAGTCTCTGAACGTCATGCAGTACATCGCATATGCTCAGAGAGGTGATTTTGAGAAATGCGCCGAGGAATCCTTCGACTGCATCGGCTGCGGTATCTGTACCTCTCGCTGCCCGGCAGGCATTTCTCACCCCATGGTAGGCGTGCTGGCCAGAAGACTGACCGGAAAGTACATTGCGCCCAAGGCAGAGCACCTGGAGCAGCGTGTGGAGGATATCCATCATGGAGCCTTTGACGAGCTGATTGAGCAGATTATGCAGAAGCCCATCGAGGAAATGAAGGAACTGTACAACAACCGAGAGATTGAGAAATAGGAGGGGAGCGGACTATGTATACAGCGGAAATGCTGGAATCTATTAAAAAAGTAGAGGCCACAAGAGCACAGCGTATCGGCGTGGAGCCCAGAAGAATGACAGCAGAGGAAAAGGACGCGCTTCTTAAGGAATTTCATCCGGATTACCGGGAGGATGGCTTCCAGGAGATCAAGGTCGGCCCCAATAAGGGAGAAAAGGCTCCCTATGAGCTTGGCACCCTGCTCCATTCCAACAGCCGGATTTTAAATGTACCGATTGATCTGAATAACGTGGATTACGATGTGGACGTTCTGATCATCGGCGGTGGCGGAGCCGGTTCTTCCGCGGCGATCGAGGCACATGAGGCAGGCGCTAATGTGATGATGGTGACAAAGCTTCGGATCGGCGATGCCAACACTATGATGGCAGAGGGTGGAATCCAGGCTGCGGATAAGGAAAACGATTCTCCCCAGCAGCATTATCTGGACGCCTTCGGCGGCGGACATTTTGCGGCTAGACCGGAACTGCTGCGTCGTCTGGTTATGGAAGCGCCGGACGCTATCCAGTGGCTCAACGATCTGGGTGTTATGTTTGATAAGGACAAGGACGGCCGGATGATTACCACACACGGCGGCGGAACCTCCAGAAAGAGAATGCATGCCTGCAAGGATTATTCCGGAGCGGAGATTATGCGTGTTCTCCGCGACGAGGTATGGAACCGTCAGATTCCGGTGGTAGATTTCACCGCAGCCGTAGAGCTGATTAAGGATGATAAGGGACAGGTGGCAGGCGCTGTCCTCCAGAATATGGAAACCGGAGAGTACAAGGTGGCGAGAGCCAAGACCGTTATCATTGCCACCGGCGGAGCAGGAAGACTGCATTATCAGCACTTCCCCACCTCCAACCATTACGGAGCAACCGCCGACGGACTGGTGATGGGCTATCGTGCGGGAGCGCCGCTTTTGTACCAGGATACGATTCAGTATCATCCCACCGGAGCGGCTTACCCGGCGCAGATCTTCGGCGCGCTGGTTACAGAGAAGGTTCGTTCCGTAGGCGCAATGCTGATCAATGTGGACGGCGAGGCCTTTATGCATCCGCTGGAGACCCGCGACGTGTCCGCAGCCTCCATTATCCGGGAGTGTACGGCCAGAGGCAAGGGCGTTCCCACGCCGACCGGCTACGGTATCTGGCTGGATACCCCGATGATTGAGATGATTCACGGCGAGGGTACCATCGAAAAGAGAATTCCGGCTAT
Source organism: Laedolimicola ammoniilytica (assembly GCF_025567165.1). Lineage (NCBI taxonomy): Bacteria > Bacillati > Bacillota > Clostridia > Lachnospirales > Lachnospiraceae > Laedolimicola > Laedolimicola ammoniilytica. The sequence continues at coordinate 23,860 of NZ_JAOQKC010000023.1, read as the reverse complement.
GCTTCGTATGTTCCTGAACTACGGTATCGATATGAGAAAGCAGCCGATTCTGATTTATCCGACCCTTCATTATCAGAACGGCGGTCTGGAGATTGGCGGCGAGGGCTTTACTAAGGTAATCCCGAATCTGCTGGTAGCAGGCGAGGCGGTAGGCGGTATCCACGGAAGAAACCGTCTGATGGGCAATTCCCTTCTGGATATCATTGTATTTGGCCGCAACGCAGGTAAGGCTGCAGCCCGCAAGTGCAAAGAGGTAGAGCTGGGAACGATGAATCTGGATCATCTCAAGAGCTATGCACAGGAACTGGAAAAGGCAGGACTGCATACAAACGAGGTTTCTCCGATGCTGCTGCCCAACTATACCTTCGGTATGCCGAAGTAAGAGAAGCAGACGGAATATGACAGCAATTGGGGGTTGTGCTATGGGGATTATTACATGGTTTCAGGAGTCCGTACTATCGAATACACTGATGATGGTGTTTCTGATTGCCGTTATCGGTTATCTGGTAGGAAGTATTAAAATCTGCGGCCTTGAGCTGGGGACCGCCGGCATTTTGCTGGTGGCCCTGGTCTTCGGCCACTTTGGGGTAGAGATTCCCTCCCTGGTGCGGGAGCTGGGATTGATTTGTTTTGTAACCTCGGTAGGCTTTATTGCCGGACCGAAATTTTTCCGGAATTTTAAAAATAACGCCACGTCCTATATTTTACTGGGAGCTCTGGTTATCGGCGCGGGAGCGCTGACCTGTGTGGCTGTGATTAAGATATTTGGAATTCCGGTGGATATCAGCGTAGGCATGATGACCGGAGCGCTTACCAGTACGCCGGGACTGGCGGCAGCCCTGGAGGCGACCGGATCTGACGCGGCCTCTGTAGGCTATGGCATTGCGTATCCCTTCGGCGTTGTGGGCGTGGTGCTTTTCGTCCAGCTGGTTCCCAAGCTTCTGCATACGGATATGGCGGCAGAGCGGGCAAAGTTCGAGGCTGCCGCAGGCGTGGATGTGGCGGAGTTTCATAAGACCAAGAAGGAAGATTTATTCTATGCGGACAGTATGGGATTCTTCCCGTTTTCCCTGGCGATTGCCTTGGGCATTATTCTGGCGAAGATTGAAATCCCCCTTCCGGGCGGCGCGGTCTTTTCCCTGGGTACTTCAGGCGGTCCGCTGATTGCGGGACTGATTCTCGGTCATTTCGGTCATTTCGGAAAATTGAGTGTACAGGTGGAGAAGCATGTTCTGGAATGCTTAAGAGAGTTCGGTCTTGCCCTGTTCCTTTTGGGAGCGGGAACCCAGGCGGGTGCGGGCTTCATCGAGATCCTGAAGGAGCACGGGGCGCTATTGTTCCTGTATGGCGCGCTGATGACACTGGTGCCCATGCTGCTGGGCTACGTCTTTGCGGTAAAGGTCCTGCATCTGTCCCTGTTTAACTGTCTGGGCTCTATCTGCGGCGGCATGACCAGTACGCCGGCTCTGGGAACCCTGATTCGTGTGACCGAGACCGACGATGTGGCCAGCGCTTACGCGGCTACCTATCCCATTGCCCTGGTGGCGGTGGTTCTGGCCAGCCAGTTTATCAGCCTGCTGTTATAAGAATAGGATAAGGCTATCAATACATAAAACCTATCAATTTGTGTTATATATCAGGATGTGTTATAGTACCTATATGGAGGTGAAGTATCATGCGTGAAATTAAGGCTTCAGAAATTACAGATGTAGTAGAACGTCTGTGTATCAAGGCCAACGAAGAACTGCCGGAGGATATCAAGGGAGCTATCCGCCGTTGCAGAGCATGTGAAGATTGGGAGACAGCCCAGGGGGTATTGGACAAAATTATCGAGAACTTTGAAATTGCCGGAGAAGAGCACGTACCCATCTGCCAGGATACAGGTATGGCCTGTGTATTCCTGGAGATCGGTCAGGACGTACATATCGTAGACGGCGATCTTAGGGAGGCGGTAGACGAGGGCGTCCGCCGCGGTTATGACAAGGGATATCTCCGGAAATCCGTTGTAAAGGATCCGGTGCGCCGCGGCAATACCGGCGACAATACGCCGGCTATGCTGTATACGGAGATCGTTCCGGGCGAGCAGATCAAAGTAACCGTAGGCCCCAAGGGCTTCGGAAGCGAAAATATGAGCGCTATCCGGATGTTTAAGCCCTCTGCGGGAATTGAGGGAATCAAGAGCTTTATTCTGGAGACTGTGGAGGCAGCAGGATCGAATCCCTGTCCGCCCATGGTAGTAGGCGTAGGTATCGGAGGAACCTTCGATAAATGTGCGCTGCTGGCAAAGAAAGCCCTGATGCGCAATACCGAGGAGCCCAATCCGGATCCCTATTACGCAGATCTGGAAAAAGAGATGCTGGAGAAAATCAATGAGCTTGGTATCGGACCCCAGGGCTTTGGCGGAAAGACCACCGCTCTGGCTCTGAATATTGAGACTATGCCGACCCATATTGCAGGCATGCCCTGTGCAGTCAATATCAACTGTCATGTAACACGCCACAAGACGGAGGTGATTTAATATGGAAAGACATATTCAGCTGCCTTTGACGGAGGAACTTGCAAAAACCTTACACGCAGGCGACAGCGTGTATCTGACCGGAACCATCTATACCTCAAGAGACGCGGGCCATAAGCGGATGTGCGAGGCTCTCGCAAGAGGAGAAAAGCTTCCCTTTGATCCCACAGACGCTACGATTTATTATGTGGGACCGACTCCGGCGAAGCCGGGTCAGGTCATCGGAAGCGCCGGACCGACTACCAGCGGACGTATGGACGCTTACGCGCCGACCATGATGAGCGTGGGCGCGAGAGGTATGATTGGAAAGGGTGCCAGACTTCCGGAAGTGGTGGAAGCCATGAAGAAGTATCACGGTGTTTACTTTGGGGCGATCGGAGGAGCGGGGGCTCTTCTGGCGAAGTGTATCAAAAAATGTGAGCTGATCGCATACGAGGATCTGGGCGCGGAAGCACTCCGGAAGCTCTATGTGGAAGACATGCCGCTCGTAGTCATTATTGACAGCGAGGGAAAAAATCTGTATGATGAGGGAAAAGCAGCCTATCTGGCTAGTAAAAAGAACTAGAACGAAAGGACGGTTTTTCTACGATGTCTCTGATTCATGAAACAGAACAGGAAAAACAAATGTCCGAAGCCTTCGTGAACAGCGCCTTTCTGGCGCTGTCCGGAGGCTTTCAGGACGCTTATACCTATTTTACAAGAGAGGAAGTATTTTCCAATGCCCAGACCGGAAATGTGGTGCTGATGAGCCAGCATTTCATGTGCGGCCAATGGATGGAGGGACTGCGGTATCTGTTCCCGATCCTGGCCTTCGCGGTAGGCGTCTGGGTGGCCGAGCAGATTCAGGGCCGGTTCCGCTACGCAAAGCGGCTTCACTGGCGGCAGGGAATCCTGCTTCTGGAAATCATCATTTTATTTGTGGTGGGCTTCATGCCCACAAGTCTTGACATGGCTGCGACGGCTCTGGTATCCTTTGCCTGCGCCATGCAGGTACAGACCTTCCGAAAGGTCAACGGCTATTCCTACGCCAGTACCATGTGTATCGGCAATCTCCGCAGCGGTATTGCGGCGCTCTCCGGCTATGTGCGGGAGCACAAATCCTCCCAGGCAGAACAGATGCTTTATTATTTCGGTATCATTTTTCTGTTTGCCCTGGGTGCGGGACTTGGCGGCGTTATGTCCATGCATGCGGCTATCGGAATCCGGGCTATCTGGGTATCCTGTGCGCTGCTGCTCATCAGCTTCGGCCTGATGTTTATTGATAAGCCGAAGGTATCGTAACGGACAAAAATGCGGCGTAAGAAGGAGATGGAAAAATGGCAAAGAAAGAAAAGGAAATCAAGACCAATGCCATGCGGCTTCTGGAGCAGAAGAAGATTTCCTATATGGTACATACTTACGATGGAGAAGAGTTCCATGACGGTGTCAGCGTAGCGGATATGCTGGGGCAGCCCCATGAGATTGTATACAAGACACTGGTGACGGTAGCGAAGAGCAAGGAGCACTATGTATTCGTAATTCCCATCGAGGCAGAGCTGGATTTGAAGAAGGCGGCCAAGGCTGTCCATGAGAAATCCATCGAAATGCTGCCTTTAAAGGATCTGACTGATCTGACCGGATATGTCCGGGGCGGCTGCACCTGTATCGGTATGAAGAAGCAATTTCCGGTGGTTCTGGACGAAAGCGCGAAACAATTTCCGGCCATCATGGTCAGCGGCGGACGACGGGGCTCCCAGATGGAGGTAAACCCGGAGGATCTAATGCGCGCGGCGAACGGAACATTTGCTGATATTATTATGGAATAAACGTCGAACGAGGCTGTTGCGTGATGCGGCAGCCTCGTGTCTGGTGTAATAGAAAATATTATTTTTTCAGATAACGCGCCAGCATAATGCAGGCGTAGAGAAATACAGGGATAAAAATCGTACATACAATCGAGGCTTTCAGCCAGTTTTTCCCGGCTGTAGGATCCACGAAGGCGAACACCAGAGTCAGCAGATACATACCGACCAGGAGTAATACGCCTGACAGAGCCAGGATTCGTTTTAATTTTCCGTCTTTCATGCGCAGCGTCCTTTCTGCCGCCCCTGGGCAGCGTCTACCTATGTTTGTACCATAAAAATAAAAAAATAGCAAATGCTTTGTATAAAAGCGGAAAACCCGGCCCATACTAAGACCAGACAAAAGAGAAACGAATTACTTATATCCTCCCCTTTAGCGACGCCACCGGCTGTGAACCCACAGCCGGCGGCGTTTTGCTTCGGGAAGCATTTGCAAGAAGCATGCGATTTATTTAGAAAGAGTTTATAATCTCGTTAGGAAAATTTTGGAAATTATTTTAGCGTTACAGCAGAGGAGAGAAAAGAGAACATGAAAAAGAAGAAAAAGAACAGAAAGAAGCTAAGGTAGACAATATGAACGTCAGCATCAGTGGCTTTGAACCGCGGACAGCCATCGGCTATGTGGAGCCCAACCACTATATCATTCTGGCAGTGGACGGACGGCGGACCCAGTACAGCCGCGGTATGAATTTCGACAAGCTGTCCAAGGCCTTTGCGGAACTGGGATGCCAGAGCGCGTACAACCTGGACGGCGGAAGCTCCGTGACCCTGTACGACAACGGTGAGATTGTCAATCAGCCCTGCTGGTGGTTTGCCGATGAGCGGGAAATCAGCGACATTGTTTATATCGAGAAACCGCAGGATGACACGCAGACTGAGGTGCAGGACGAGACCCAGAGCGATGCGCAGACAGAGTAGTTGATAAATTTTTAGACAGATCTTCGGATCTGTCTATTTTTTTCCCTTTTTTTCTATTTTAGAATAAATGCTGTGTCTTTGGAGAAAGGTGGATTATAAGAATGAAAAAGAAAACCCGTAGGATACGGCTGGCCGGGTGCCTGACCGTGCTTGCACTGGTGGCTGCGGTGGGCTTTGCGAAAGCCTGTGAGCCCTATAGAAATCAGGAAATCGGTTTTTCGGAGGAGGAGCGGTTCTGGGACAGCGATCTGACGCTGGAGCTGTCCACCTTTCTGAAGTCGGAGATCTATTACACCCTGGACGGGAGCAGGCCATCCCGGGAGACTGCCCGATATGAGAGGCCGATCCGTCTGGAAGCAGGAGAGGAGTGCCGCGGAATTCCGGTGCGGGCCATCGCTTACTATGAGGACGGAACCCAGTCCGACGTCTACACCCGGACTTATTTTCTGGGCAGAAATGTAAAACACAGATTTTCGACCCTGGTGGTGGCTATCACCGGGGATCCGGAAGAGCTGTTTGGCTATGAAAAAGGAATCCTGGTGACGGGAAAGCTCCGGGACGACTATGTGCTGGAACACCCGGATGAGTGGATCAGTAACCGGGATCCAGCCAACTACAATGTGCGGGGTGACGCGGGCGAGCGGGTCGTCCAGGTGGAAATGTGGGAGCCGGACGGGACGCAGATTCTGGATGAGGAGCTGGGAATCCGGGTCAATGGAGGCCTATCACGGGGGCTGGATGTGAAATCCCTGCGTCTGATAGCCAGAGAGCAGTACGGCGGAAAGCGGATCCGGACAGAGCTTTTTCCGGAAAATCAGGGAGAGGAGACTGGTACAGCCGGGCAGGAGCCGACATTTTCCAAGCGGGTGGTGCTCCGCAACCACGGAAATGACCAGGAATACGGATATCTGCGCAACGAGCTCGGGGCGCAGCTGGCGGCGGATGCAGGCTTTCCCTGCAGTGCCAGATACCGGGCGGCCTCGGTCTGGATCAACGGGGAATACTACGGTTTTGAGTGGTTGGAGGATTATTTTGACAGGACTTATCTGAACAATCTGTATCAGTCCAGGCCGGACGAGGGCAGCTGGAGGATGGCGGAGCCTTTCCGGGAGGATGATCAGGAGCTGACCGAAGAGGAGCAGCAGGCCAAACAGGATCTGCAGGAGGTCATGTCCTATTACCACTATGATTTGACGGACGACCGGCTGTATGAAGAGCTGGCTGCTCGGTTAGATATCGATAACTTTCTGCACTACTGCGCGGTGGAAATGTTTGTAGCCAATGTGGACTGGCCGGATAACAACTGCAAGGCCTACCGATGGTATTCGGATATCGGTGATTACAGCGGCGCAGGGACCGATGGAAAATGGCGGTTTTTGCTCTATGATCTGGATCTGAGCATGGGCCGGATCCCGGAGACCCATTACAGCACCCATCCACTGGCGTTGGCCCTGGGCGGGGAGAGCGTGGGCTGGCGGCAGGAATTCCCACTGCTGAAAGAACTGCTGAAGCGGGAAGACGTGCGGGCTCAGTTTGCCGCCATCCTGGAGAAATATGCAGAGGGCGCGTTTTCCACGGCGCATGTGGAGACAGTGCTGGAGCAGATCGAGGCGGAGATGGACGGGGAGCTGTCCTGGCAGATCCGGGCGGTCTCAGAGAAAGAGGCCGTAAAAGAGGGAGAGACCTTTGGACAGGAATATCAGGAGAAGGTGGAGCAGCATCAGCAGGAGATCCGCGTCATCCGGGAGTTCTGGGAGCAGCGCCCTGCCGTCATACTGGAGGAAATCAGAAAACTGCCGGAATATATGGAGCAACTGGAGGATTAACCCTTGATTTTTGCGCCCCTGCCTGTTATATTTAATTGGATAGAGGCATGTTCCACAAAGAACATGAGTTTTTAGAGCAAAGGATGGAGATTAAATTATGGCATTACTGAAACAGTGGCGCGATATGGCCTACGATGAGAAAGCAAATAAGGGTGACATCCAGAGATTCTGGGCGAACTATTTCAATATTGAGAAGGGCATCTACGAGCAGCTTTTGACCGATCCGGATACCGAGGTAAAGGGTACCGTTAAGGAGCTGGCAGAGAAGTACGGACAGAGCGTGATGACCATGACAGGCTTCCTGGATGGCATCAACGACAGCCTGGTAGAGCCGAACCCTATCGAGGAGATGGAGGAGGACACCGTTGTATCCCTGAAGTTTGACAAAGAGAAGCTGTACAAAAACATGGTAGACGCCAAGGCAGACTGGCTCTACGAGCTGCCCCAGTGGAAAGAAATTTTCTCTGAGGAGAAGCTGCATGAGCTGTATCTGGAGCAGAAGAAATCAAACACTATCGTAAAGGGACCGAAGATCGGCCGTAACGACCCCTGCCCCTGCGGAAGCGGAAAGAAATACAAGAAGTGCTGCGGAAAGAATGCATAAGGCGCAGGAGGAGAAGATTATGAAAATTACACTGAAAGACGGCTCCGTAAAGGAGTATGAAGAAAGCAAATCCGTATATGAGATTGCACAGGACTTAAGTGAAGGCCTGGCACGTATGACTGTGGCAGGCGAGGTAGATGGCGAGGTCGTAGACCTGAGAACCGTGATCGATAAGGACTGTAACCTGAACATCCTGACCCTGAAGGACGAAAAGGCACTGCCGGTTCTCCGTCATACCGCAAGTCACGTGATGGCGCAGGCTGTAAAGCGTCTGTACCCGACTGTAAAGCTGGCTATCGGACCTTCCGTAGCAGATGGCTTTTACTACGATATGGACTTTGAGACTCCGCTGACCTCCGACGACTTCGAGAAGATCGAGGCAGAGATGAAGAAGATCATCAAGGAGAACCTGGAGATCGTTCGCTTTACCAAGCCCCGCGAGGAGGCTATCGCGTTCATGAAGGAGAAGGGCGAGCCCTACAAGGTAGAGCTTATTGAGGATCTTCCGGAGGATGCGGAGATCAGCTTCTACCAGCAGGGCGAGTTTGTAGACCTTTGCGCAGGCCCGCATTTAAAGAGCACCAAGGACGTGGGAAAAGCCTTCAAGATCATGAGCCTGGCAGGCGCTTACTGGAGAGGCGACGAGCACAATAAGATGCTGACCCGTATCTATGCTACCGCTTTCCCGAAGAAAGAGGAGCTGGAAGCTTACATCACCATGATGGAAGAGGCTAAAAAGCGTGACCACAGAAAGCTTGGCAAGGAGCTGGGCCTCTTTATGATGCACGAAGCAGGACCGGGCTTCCCGTTCTTCCTGCCGAAGGGAATGACACTTAAGAATACCCTGATCGACTACTGGAGAGAGATCCACAAGAAGGCCGGATACGTAGAGGTATCTACCCCGATTATCCTGAACCGCAGCCTCTGGGAGACCTCCGGTCACTGGGATCACTATAAGAATAATATGTACACCACCGTCATCGACGGTGAGGATTACGCAATCAAACCGATGAACTGCCCTGGCGGCGTTCTGGTATATGCTGCAGAGCCCCGTTCCTACCGTGACCTGCCCCTGCGTGTGGGCGAGCTGGGTCTGGTACACCGTCATGAGAAGTCCGGCCAGCTGCACGGTCTCATGCGTGTGCGCTGCTTCACCCAGGACGATGCCCATATCTTCATGACACCGGAGCAGATCAAGGATGAGATCAAGGGCGTCGTAGCTCTGATCAACGATACTTATTCCATGTTTGGATTCAAATATCACGTGGAGCTGTCCACACGTCCCGAGGATTCCATGGGAAGCGACGAGGACTGGGAGATGGCTACGGCGGGTCTTCGCGACGCTCTGGACGAGCTGGGTATGCCCTATGTGGTAAATGAGGGTGACGGCGCGTTCTACGGCCCGAAGATCGATTTCCACCTGGTAGACTGCATTGGCCGTACCTGGCAGTGCGGAACCATTCAGCTGGACTTCCAGCTGCCCCAGCGTTTCGAGCTGGAGTATGTGGGCGCAGACGGCGAGAAGCACCGTCCGATCATGATTCACCGCGTGGTATTCGGTTCCATCGAGCGTTTCATCGGTATCCTGATTGAGCATTTTGCAGGCGCGTTCCCCACCTGGCTGGCTCCGGTACAGGTACGTGTATTACCGATTTCTGACAAGTACATGGATTATGCAGAGAAGGTTCGCAAAGAGCTGGAAGAGGCCGGTATCCGCACCGAGCTTGACAAGCGTGCTGAGAAAATCGGCTACAAGATCCGCGAGGCTCAGACCGCGAAGATTCCGTACATGCTGGTCGTAGGTCAGAAAGAGGAAGAGGAAGGCGCTGTCTCCGTCAGAAGCCGCGAGGCGGGCGATCAGGGAGCGAAGGCTCTGGGTACTTTCATTGCTGACGTGAAGAAAGAGATTGAGACCAAAGGCAGAGAAGCATAAAATTATTTGAACGCAGATTCCCCCGCCCGGAGGCGTAAGCCTTCCGGCGGGGTTTTTAAAAGGAGTTACAGATGATACAGGATATCGCACCGCATATCTATCACAACGAATATCACCCGGAGAAGCCGGACGCCGACAGCTATCTCATGTATTTTGAGAAGCATAACGCACTGGCGAACTGGGATGGAGAAGAGATTACATTTCCCAGATTCCGGGATTTTCCGGAGGTGAAGACAGCGCTTTCGGAGAATATCATTTATCTGTTCACGGTGGATGATAAAAGATTTTATCTGGCGAAGGAGCTGGCTCTGCCGGAACGTAAAGGATTCCGCCTGGAGAGTAACCGAAGATTCCGGGACGCCCAGCCTCAGTGGCTGTCCTTTGCGGGAATCACCGGCTATCAGCTCTGGCACTGGTATGACGTCCGCAGGTACTGCGGCCACTGTGGCAGCCCCATGGTGCATGACACGAAGGAGCGTATGATGCGCTGCCCGGACTGCGGCCAGATGGAATACCCGAAGATTTCCCCGGCGGTTATCGTGGGCATCTTACATAACGGAAAACTTTTGATGTCAAAGTATGCGGGCCGGGATAACATCACCTACTACGCGCTGATTGCGGGCTTCACCGAGATTGGTGAGAGCATTGAAGAGACCATTCGCCGGGAGGTCATGGAGGAAGTGGGCCTGAAGGTCAAAAACATCCGCTATTACAAGAGCCAGCCCTGGTCCTTCTCCGAGACCGTGCTGATGGGCTTCTTTGTGGATCTGGAGGGCGACGATGAGACCATCACCCTGGACACCGAGGAGCTGGCCACCGCCGAGTGGTTCACCAGAGAGGACGCGCCGCCCCAGCCTCTGAACATCAGCCTGACCAGTGAGATGATCTGGCAGTTTAAGAACGGGAAGGTGTGAAAAAGCACCTTTCCCGTAAAAAATAAGGTCAAAAAACCCAGTATTTATGCGGCTTTTGGAGATTCTGAAAAGAAAATGAAAAAAAGTTGAAAAAAGTGCTTGACTTTTCTTCGGTTGTAAGGTTATAATAAGCAAGTCGGTTGGGACAGCAAGTCAAAACCGAGAACAAAATGGGATCTTAGCTCAGCTGGGAGAGCATCTGCCTTACAAGCAGAGGGTCATAGGTTCGAGCCCTATAGGTCCCATTTATGGCGAGGTAGCTCAGTTGGCTAGAGCATGCGGTTCATACCCGCAGTGTCGGGGGTTCAAATCCCTTCCTCGCTACTAAGATTCAGACCCAAGAGTTGAAAAGCTCTTGGGTCTTTTGTTTATGGAATAGGAAATTCCGATAGAATTCCCTATTCCATAAAAGCAAGCAGAGCTTGCAAAGATGCGCACTCGGCGCAGTGGTAGATGGTTGCTGAAGCAACCGCGCCTCGGCGCGAGAATGTGCCAATGGCACATTCTTTTTCATGAAAATGATTGCAATAGGATTGGAAGCTGGTATAAAATCAGGGAAGTGAAAACTTCTCTGATTTTTGCTTGGCGATCATAAATGATGAAAAATAAGGCATATTGTTTTCAGAGCCTGGATGTACTATAATACTGGCTAAGAGAAAAAGACAGGATACGGTGAATGATATGGAACAGGTACAGCATGAGATCCCGCCGCTCTACGATGAGCATTCGAAAATTTTGATTCTGGGCAGCTTCCCGTCGGTCAAATCCCGGGAAGGACATTTCTTCTACAATCATCCACAGAATCGATTCTGGCGGGTTCTGGCAGCTGTGACGGGGCAGGAGACGCCGGGGACGATTCCTGAGAAGAAAAAGTTCCTGCTGGGGAACGGCATCGCCCTCTGGGACGTGATTGCCAGCTGCGAGATCGAGGGTTCCAGCGACAGCAGCATCCGGAACGTGGTGCCGAACGATATCCGGCCTATTTTGGAGACAGCGGATATCCGGCAGATCTACGTGAATGGAGGTACAGCGGAGAAGCTTTATAAGAAATACATGTTCCCGGCGACGGGACGGACAGCGGTGCGTTTACCGTCCACCAGCCCGGCCAACGCGGCCTGTTCGCTGGAGAAGCTGATCGAGCAGTGGAAAGTGATTGGCGCGAGTTTAAACAAATAAAAAGAAAACCGGGCAGAGGTTCCCGGAGAAAGAGGTATAACATGCGGGTAGGAATGGGATATGACGTACACAGACTGGTGGAGGACCGGAAGCTGATCCTGGGCGGCGTGGAGATCCCCTATGAGAAAGGACTTTTAGGCCACTCCGACGCGGACGTGCTGCTCCATGCGATCATGGACGCCCTTTTAGGCGCGGCGGCCCTGGGCGACATCGGCAAGCATTTCCCGGATACGGATCCGGCTTATAAGGGAATCTCCAGTATCCGGCTTCTGGAGCATGTGGGAAAGCTTCTGGAGGAGGAAGATTATGTGGTGGGCAATATCGACGCCACCATCATTGCCCAGCGGCCGAAAATGGCGCCTCATATTCCGAAGATGCGGGCCAATGTGGCGAAGGCGCTGCAGATCGAGGAAAGCCAGATTAACATCAAGGCCACCACGGAAGAGGGCCTCGGCTTTACCGGCACCGGCGAGGGTATTTCCTCTCAGGCCATCTGTGCGCTGATTCCGGTGGCGAATTACGCCTATGAAGATGTGATGCAGATTCCGAACGGCTGTCCGGGCTGTGGCGGCTGTCAGAAGTAAAGATATAAAATTACAAAGTGAAATCTATAAAAGGTTACGTTGATGGAACTTTAAAATCTTAAGTTCATTCTTTTGCAGAAAGCATCGATAGAATTAAGAAAAAATATTTGGAAAACAGATATGTAGATGAGGTGAACGGCATGAAACAGCATAAACTGGAAAATTTGACGATTCATTATCTGACGGACGCAGAGCGGATACGCTCCCGGGCTCTTTATGACGAAGTGTTTGTGGAGGATGCGGACGCATTTTCCGAGCTTTATTATCAAATCAAAGCACAGGACAACCAAATCCTGGTGGCAGAGGACAACGGCGCAATCGTCTCCATGCTGCACCGGAATCCTTATACCTTTCGGTTTCGTGGTACGTCCATTCCGGCGGAGTATATCGTAGCGGTGGCCACCAAAGTCACGTACCGCCATCAGGGCCTGATGCGGGAACTGCTCACAAAAGCTCTGCGGGATATGTACGCCGACGGCCGCCCCTTCACCTTCCTAATGCCCGCTGACGAGGCCATCTATACGCCCTTTGACTTCCGCCTCATGGGAAATGACGACGAGGAGAGCCTGGTGACCCGGAAACCTGAAGAGCTGGCCGAGGAATACGACCTGTTCGTGGAAAAGGATGCGCAGTATCAGAAACGTCACATTGAATGGCCGGAATGGGAGAGCACGCCCATGATGCTGCGTCTGGTGGACGTCGAAAAGTTCGTGGAGCGCATCGGCGCGGAGAAACCCCAGAGTCTGATACTTCATATTACCGATCCGATTCTGCCGGAAAATGATAGTGTGTTTGACTGGAATTTCACGGAGGAGGGAAGTCAGCTCACCAGAAGCGACGCAGAGCCGGAGATTACCATTTCCATCGCGGATCTGGGCAGCTTTCTCTTTGGCATGCTGGGCGCGGAGGAGCTTCCGGGCATTACGAAGACCGTTTTTCAGAAGCTGGAGCAGGTACGGGTAGTGGACGGTGTTTATATCAATGAGCTGGTTTAAAACTGTCTTAAAATAAAAACAGGAATATTTCCTGAAATCAGTCGCAAAGACTTGACAAAAGCGATATTTTTGCATATCCTATAACAAGAAGCATTTGTAAGTATATAATACAGCCTGAAGCATTTACTGCTGAAGGCGTAAGAAAGTGATTCAGGAGTGCAAAATCCCATCGGCGAAGCCGATTTTAAATGGATTTTGCCTCGTAACTGTGAAGGAACTGAACAGTTACGAGTAATTGAAAAAATATGATCAAAGGCGAAGAACGGAAAAGTAATCCGCTTCCAAAGCGTCAGAGAGAAGTTGTCATCGGCTGCGAGCAGCTTTCGTGGGAGGAACGGACGAAGTGCATCCGGGAGCTGATCCGGTGAACAGGCGGCCAGGAGAAACGAAAAGCCTGCAGCCGGGTACGGAAGTCCGCACGTTACGCGGAAAAAGGGAAAAGGCCAAAGTGCCTTTTAAAAAGAGTGGAACCGCGGATTCTTTCGTCTCTTCGCAGGAGAGGAAAGGATCCTTTTTTATTCCATTTTGAGAACAGTAAAAGGGGAGCAGCATGGGAATCATAAAGTATATCAACGAAGAAATCCAGGTGATACGGGAGAGGGATCCGGCTATCAAGACCTCGGCCGAGGTGCTTCTGTACCCCTGTTTCTGGGCCATCCTGAATTACCGGGTGGCGCATAAGCTGTACAAAAGCGGACATTATTTCTGGGCCAGATGGATTTCCCAGCGTTCCAGAAGAAAGACGGGGATCGAGATTCACCCGGGAGCTACGATAGGAAAAGGACTGTTTATCGACCATGGCTCCGGCGTCATCATCGGTGAGACCGCCATCATCGGCGATAACGTGACCCTTTACCAGGGCGTGACCTTAGGCGGAACCGGTAAGGAGCAGGGCAAGCGTCATCCCACCCTGGAGGACAACGTCATGGTCAGTGCAGGAGCGAAGATCCTGGGATCCTTTACCATCGGCGAGAATTCCAAGATTGGCGCAGGCTCGGTGGTTTTAAAGGAAGTGCCGCCCAACTGCACCGTGGTGGGCGTGCCCGGACGCATCGTCAAGCAGGACAATGTGAAGGTGCCCAGAAGCGACATGGATCAGGTGAACCTGCCCGACCCGGTTATGGAGGAGCTTCTGGCGCTCCGAAAGGAAAACGCCGATTTGAACCGGCAGCTTGAGGTGCTGGAAGAAAAAGAACGACAGAAAGCAGCCAAAAAGGCTGAAAAGAAAAAAGAGAAAAAGGAGAAAAAATATGAAGCTGTATAATACATTGACAAAGAGTAAAGAAGAATTCGTCCCCTTGGAGGAAGGCAAGGTAAAAATGTATGTATGCGGCCCTACCGTATACAATTTCATCCACATCGGCAATGCCCGTCCGATGATTGTATTCGACACGGTGCGCCGCTATCTGGAGTACAAGGGCTATGAGGTAAACTACGTATCCAACTTCACAGACGTGGACGACAAGATTATCAAGAAGGCCATCGAAGAGGGCGTGCCCGCAAACGAGATTTCCGAGCGTTATATCGCGGAATGCAAAAAGGATATGGCTGACATGAACGTAAAGCCGGCCACCACCCATCCTCTGGCGACCCAGGAGATTCCGGGCATGATTGAGATGATTCGGGATCTGATTGACAAGGGCTATGCTTACGCAGTGAACGGGACCGTATACTTCCGCACCCGTAAATTCGGCCCCTATGGCAAGCTGTCCCACAAGAACCTGGACGACTTAAGAAGCGGTAACCGTTCTCTTCTGGTCTCTGGTGAAAATGAAAAAGAGGATCCGCTGGATTTCGTACTCTGGAAGCCGAAGAAGGAGGGCGAGCCTGCCTGGGAGTCACCCTGGGGCGAGGGCCGTCCGGGCTGGCATATCGAGTGCTCTGTCATGTCCAAGAAGTATCTGGGCGAGCAGATTGATATCCACGCAGGCGGCGAGGATCTGATTTTCCCGCACCATGAAAATGAGATTGCCCAGAGCGAGGCCTGCAACGGCAAGGAATTCGCCCATTACTGGCTGCACAATGCCTTCCTGAACATTGACAACCGCAAGATGTCCAAGTCCCTGGGCAACTTCTTTACCGTAAGAGAGATTACTGAGAAATACGATCCGCAGGTGCTCCGTTTCTTCATGCTGAGCGCTCACTATAGAAGTCCCTTAAACTTCAGCGCCGATCTGATGCAGTCTTCCAAGACCAGCCTGGATCGAATTCTGACCGCAGCGGACAACCTGAAGCATCTGATTGCCAACGCCAAGGATGACAGCATGACTGAGAGCGAGACTGCTCACTACGACGCTACCGAGGAGTATGTGAAGAAATTTGACGAAGCCATGGATGACGACTTCAATACGGCGGATGCCATTGCGGCCATCTTTGAGCTGGTAAAATACCTGAATACCCACACAAGCGCAGAGAACAGCAAGTCTTATCTGCAGAAGTGCCTGGATCGTCTGAAGACATTGTGCGATATTCTGGGGCTGGTGGTAGATAAGAAGGAAGAGCTTCTGGACGCGGACATCGAGACTCTGATTGCGGAGCGTCAGCAGGCGAGAAAAGAGAAAAACTTTGCGCGGGCAGACGAAATCCGTGCCGAGCTTCTGGAGAAGGGTATCGTTCTGGAGGATACCCGCGAGGGCGTAAAATGGAAAAGAGCATAATGGATCTGATGGCAGGCGTCAAAGAAACCTGGGAACTTCCGGAGGTGGATGTCCGGACCTACTCCCCGCTGGTGCTGGCCTATATCGGCGACGCGGTCTATGAGGTGGTGGTTCGTTCCCTTCTGGTGGGACGGGGCAACGCCCAGGCCAACCGGCTTCATAAGGAGGCAAGCACCCTGGTGAACGCAGGAGCCCAGTCCGCGTCCCTGGAGCGCATCAAGGAAGAGCTGACAGAGGAGGAAATGCAGGTCTTTAAGCGGGGCCGCAACGCCAATTCCGCCACCATGGCCAAGCATGCTACCATGTCGGATTACCGCCGGGCCACAGGCTTCGAGGCGCTGATGGGCTATCTGTATCTGACGGGCCGCACAGAGCGGATCCTGGAACTGGCAAAAAAGGGATTAGAAGAGGATTGAATGTATGAATTACGAAGAACTGACCATAGAGGGAAGAAATGCGGTACTGGAGGCCTTTCGTTCCGGTAAGACCATCGACAAGCTGTTTGTTCAGGACGGCTGTCAGGACGGAAGCATCAACACCATTAAAAGAGAAGCAAGAAAACACGATACCATCGTCAATTTTGTGACAAAAGAGCGCTTGGATCAGATGTCCTCCACCGGCCATCACCAGGGCGTCATTGCCCAGGCTGCGGCCTACGATTACAGTACGGTGGACGAAATGCTGGCGGCTGCCCGGGAGAAGGGGGAGGATCCCTTCCTGATTCTTCTGGACGATATCGAGGATCCCCATAACCTGGGAGCTATTATCCGTACAGCAAACCTGGCAGGCGCACATGGGGTCATTATTCCCAAGCGCCGGGCGGCAGGCCTGACGGCAGTGGTGGCCAGAGCCTCAGCGGGAGCTATCAACTACACACCTGTGGCGAAGGTTACCAACCTGACCAACACCATCAAGGAGCTGAAGGAGCAGGGGCTGTGGTTTGTCTGCGCCGATATGGGCGGCGAGACCATGTACGACCTGAACCTGACCGGCCCCATCGGCCTGGTTATCGGAAATGAGGGCGAGGGCGTCAGCCGTCTGGTGCGGGAGTCCTGCGACTTCATCGCCTCCGTTCCCATGAAAGGAAATATCGATTCCCTGAATGCCTCCGTGGCGACAGGTGTGCTGGCCTACGAGATCGTACGGCAGAGGATGAAAAAATAATTCATGACAAAACCAGAAGAACGCACAGACGAAGATCTGATGGCGGGTATCCGCGCCGGAGAGCAGGAATGTATGGACGTGCTGATTGAACGGTACAAGGGTCAGGTCCGCAAAGAGGCCCGGACTCTGTATCTGATCGGCGGCGACAGCGACGATCTGATTCAGGAGGGGATGCTGGGGCTTTTTAAGGCCATCCGGGATTACCGGCTGGAGCGGGAGGCTTCCTTTGGCTCCTTTGCGAAGCTCTGTATCTCCCGGCAGATCTATACCGCCATCCAGGCGGCGTCCCGGCAGAAGCACAGCCCCTTAAACACCTATGTGGAGCTGACAGAGGAGCTGGGCGACGTTTCGGACAGCCATCAGGGGAAGAGTCCGGAGGAGCTGCTCATCGACCAGGAATCGGCGGAGAGCCTGCAGGAGCGGATTGAAGCGCTCTTAAGCCCCATGGAGTATGATATTTTGCAGCGGTATCTGAACGGGACGAATTATGTGCAGATCGCGGAAAGCATGGAGAAGAGCCCGAAGTCCATCGACAATGCGCTGCAGAGAATCCGCAGAAAAATTAAGAAATTTATTCTGAAATAAAAGTCCGCTTTTGCGACAGGACATGCTATACTTATCTTAGTAAACGAAAGAGAAAGGAAGGGATTTTTTGGCAGAATACTTCGGAAGTAGTAAGCCCTATGTTCTGATGGCGCTTATCGTATATATGATTTACCGGGTGTTACTCCGGGTACTCTATCGAAATGGAAGAATGCGGGTGCCGGTGGTCCATGAGGTGGGGATGGCTTTGCTTGCCTGGTGGCTGCTGACCCTGTTTTCCGCGTCGGTGAGCCCGGCCCTTGGTTTTTCCCTGAAGCCCTCATTTCCGGGGATGAACCTGATCCCTGTATACGGAACCATCCGGATGGTAAAGGAGAGCGGCGTGGGAGCTCTGTTCGGGGCTTTTTTGAAATACGTTCCCATCGGTTTTCTGGTGCCATTTCTGTTCCGCAGGAGCCGGAATCCGGGCAAGGTGCTGTCCCTGTGCGGGAGCGCGGCAATTTTTATCGAGGTGTTTCAGCTCTTTATGCCGTCCATGGCCGTGCGGCTGGATGATATTCTTTGGGCGCTCTTTGGCGGATTCTCAGGCTATTTTCTGTTCGGCCTTCTGTGCATGAATATCACAGGCATCGAGCGGATGGCCACCGTGAAGCGTTCCCGGGGACGTCAGGTGCCGGCTCCGGTGCGTCTGGAGCTGGAACTCGTCTTCCTTCTGATGCTGCTGCCGGTGATGGTGCAGGGCACACGTCTGGAAATGGCCCGGGTGCAGGAGGTACGCGCCCAGGAGGAGCAGCAGGCGAAGGCAGCCGCAGAGGCGAAGAAGGCGGCGGAAGAGGCCGAAGCACAGCGTCTGGCTGAAGAAGAAGCAAAACAGTTGAAAGTGGCAGACAGTATGCCGGAACTTTCTGTGGAAGCCGGAGCAGCGGTCCTGTATTCGGTGGACGACGATTTGATTCTCTATGAGAAGGCGGAAATCGATCAGGAGACACCGGCCAGCACCACGAAATTGATGACGGCTTTGACGGTATTGAAGTATTGCGATCCGACGGAGAAGCTGACAACAGGGGAGGAGATTACCCGCATCAGCGACCAGGCGTCCAACGCCAGCCTGAAAGAGGGAACCACCGGAACCGTGGAGACCTTTCTGGGAGCCATGCTGATTCCTTCCGGAAATGACGCGGCTTACGCGCTGGCCACGTACACCGGACGGAAGATTCTGGGCAAGGACAGCGCGTCGGTGGACGAGGCCTTGCAGGCTTTTCTGGATGCGGAAAAGGATCTGGCTGCAGAACTGAATCTGGAGAATTCCAATTTTCTGACGCCCGATGGCGACCAGGCGGACGGCCAGTACAGCTGCGCCCGGGATATGATTCGGATTGCCAGAGAGTGTCTGAAAAATGACACCATCAGGAAGCTCTGCGGCGCGAAATCCTACCGGGGCCTCTTCGACAACCTGGATCTGACCTATAAGAATACCAACGAGCTGATTCAACCCTCCAGCGAGTGTTATTACGAGGGAGCCATCGGTATGAAGACCGGCAGCTTCAACGATGTAAAATGCCTGGTGGCGGCCGCGGAGATCGACGGTAAGACCTATATCGCAGTGCTGATGCAGGACGGGGATCCGGGACGGTATCAGGACGCGAAGACCTTATTTGATTATGTGGCGGGCGACTCCGGGGATGGCGGAGAGGATATGCCGGCGGAAGAATAATGAAATCAAAAGTATGTGACAGCCCGGAGGCACGTGAGTGTTTCCGGGCTGTATTTATGCCGTAAAGCATTGGAAAAGGGCTGGCAAAACGGATGCGAATTGGACTTACAGATAATGGAAAATAAAACACAGAAAAAACACAGGAATACCACATTTACTTCATAAAAACACCACAATTGCA
Source organism: Laedolimicola ammoniilytica (assembly GCF_025567165.1). Lineage (NCBI taxonomy): Bacteria > Bacillati > Bacillota > Clostridia > Lachnospirales > Lachnospiraceae > Laedolimicola > Laedolimicola ammoniilytica. The sequence continues at coordinate 4,295 of NZ_JAOQKC010000023.1, read as the reverse complement.
TCACAGCTTTTTTCTATAATGACCTCATCAAATAAAAGCAAACCTGATTTGAGGAGGTCTTAAATATGAGAAACATGAAAAAAGGTACAAAATTCGTGGCGACAGCCCTTGCGTTCGGCGTGCTGGCAAGCACCGCTTTCCAGGGCAGTAATTATCTGTATCACAAGGCGAATGGCGGTACGGTGACGGCCACCGATAAGGCAGAGCTGAACATCGCGAACGCAGTCAGCAGCAACGCATCCAATTCCGGCAGTTCAGATACAGAAAGCGCTGGCAGTGTATCCGCTATCGCCCAGGCGGCGATGCCGTCTCTGGTAGCGATTACCAATAAGAGTGTCCGGGAGATGCAGAGTATGTTTGGTCAGTCCCAGGCTTATGAGAGCGAGAGCAGTGGCTCCGGCATCATCATCGGCAAGACGGATACGGAGCTTCTGATGGTCACTAACAATCACGTAGTCAGCGGCGCGCAGGACCTGAGCATGGGCTTCGTGGATGAAAGCGTGGCAGAGGCTACTGTGAAGGGAACGGACGCGGATCATGATATTGCGGTGATTGCAGTGAAGTTAAGTGATTTATCCGAGGATACCCTTTCCGCTATCAAAGTCATTGAAATCGGCAGTTCCTCCGACCTGGAGGTGGGCGAGCAGGTGGTAGCCATCGGCAATGCATTGGGGTATGGTCAGTCTGTAACAACTGGTATTGTCAGCGCCCTGAACCGCGAGGTCACCATTGACAATACGACCAATACCCTGATTCAGACGGATGCGGCAATTAACCCGGGCAACAGCGGCGGCGCGCTTCTGAATATGTCTGGACAGTTAGTCGGAATTAACTCTGCGAAGTACTCCGATACGACTGTAGAGGGTATGGGTTACGCGATTCCGGTGGATGATGTGGTGGATATTATCGAGAATCTGATGAACCGTCAGGTGAGAACCGAGAAAGCGGCCGAAGGGCAGCAGGGCTACCTGGGAGTCAGCGGCCAGGATGTGACCAGCGAGGTGGCCCAGGCTTATGATATGCCGAAGGGCGTCTATATCACCACAGTAGAGTCCGGCAGCGCGGCGGAACAGGCCGGCCTTCAGAAGGGCGATATTATTACAAAATTTGACGGAACCAGCGTCTCCGCCCTGTCTGAGCTGCGGGAACAGATTTCTTACTATAAGGCGGGCGAGCAGGTGGAAATCACCTACAACACCCAGGAAAACGGCGCCTATGTGGAAAAGACCGCGACGGTAACGCTGGGTGAGAAGCAGACCACCGAAACAAAGACGGAGATGCGCAGATAAACTGTATTTTTCACAAAAATACCATATTTTCCTGTTATAATAGGCAGAAATCAAGTATAATAGAGATAATTTCTGTAATAGAACGAGGCAGGAGGGTACAGATGGATAAATTAAAAATTCTGGTAGTGGACGACGAGAGCAGAATGCGGAAGCTGGTCCGGGATTTCCTGGTTAAGCAGAATTTCGAGGTGCTGGAAGCCGGGGACGGCGCGGAGGCTCTGGATATCTTTTTCGGCACAGAGGACATCGCCCTGATCATTCTGGATGTGATGATGCCAAAGATGGACGGCTGGCAGACCTGCCGGGAGATCCGGGCCTATTCCAAAGTGCCGATCATCATGCTGACGGCCAAATCCGACGAACGGGATGAACTGCAGGGCTTCGACCTGGGTGTAGATGAGTATATCTCCAAGCCTTTCAGCCCGAAGATTCTGGTGGCCCGGGTGGAGGCAATTCTCCGGCGGACCAATAGCCGCAGCGCGGATCAGGTGCTGGAGGCGGGCGGTATCTCCTTGGACAAGGCGGCCCATATTGTCATGGTGGACGGCAGGCAGCTGGAGCTGAGCTTCAAGGAATTTGAGCTGCTGGCCTATTTTATGGAAAATCAGGGAATCGCCCTTTCCAGAGAAAAGATATTGAACAATGTCTGGAATTACGATTATTTCGGCGACGCCAGAACCATTGATACCCATGTGAAAAAGCTGCGGAGCAAGCTGGGGGACAAGGGCGACATGATCAAGACCATCTGGGGCATGGGATATAAGTTCGAGGTGGCATAAATATGAAACATTCGATTAAACGGCAGATGGCCGGCATCTTTATCAGTGTGCTGGCCGCTGCCTTCCTGTGTGTAGGGCTGATCAATGCCTTTTTCCTGAAAGATTATTATATGTCCGAGAAAAAGAAGGCGGTAGTCAGCGCCTACGAGGCTTTAAATCAGGGCGTCAGCGGTGGTCTTACCAACGATGATGATTTCAAGGCCAGCATGGAACTGATTTGCAATACGGACAATATCTCCATCTTTGTCATGGACAACAGCGGCGAACCGAAGCTGGCCACCAACCGGGATTATCAGATCCTGCAAAAAAAGCTGTATAGCTATATTTTTGAGGCAGACACCCAGAATTCCATGGTGCTGGATAAGACGGACAGTTATACGATCCTGGAGAGCCGGGAACCATTTTCCCAGGCGGATTATCTGGAGATCGTGGGGACACTGGATTCGGGCGATCCCTTTATTATGCAGACGGCCATTGAGAGCATCCGGGACAGCGCGGCCATTTCCAATCAGTTCTTCCTCTATGTGGCGCTGACGGCCATGGCCTTCGGCTCTCTGCTGATCTGGTGGCTGTCCAGGCGGATTTCCGAGCCCCTGCTGGAGCTGACGGATATCTCCAGGCGTATGGCGGAGCTGGATTTCAACGCCAAGTTTACTTCCGGGATCGACAATGAGATCGGTGTGTTGGGCGAGTATATGAATGAAATGTCCGAGAACCTGGAGAAGACCATCTCGGAACTGAAGACGGCCAATAACGAGCTGCAGCGGGATATCGAGCAGAAGACTCAGATTGACGAGATGCGCAAGGAATTCCTCTCCAATGTGTCCCATGAGCTGAAGACGCCCATCGCCCTGATTCAGGGCTATGCGGAGGGCTTAAAGGAGTGCATCAACGACGATGCCGAGAGCCGGGACTTCTACTGCGAGGTCATCATGGACGAGGCCCGGAAGATGAACACGATGGTGAAAAACCTGCTGTCTCTGAACCAATTGGAATTTGGCAACGATGTGGTCACTATGGAACGGTTCGATATTGTTTCACTTATCCGAAATGTTTTGAATTCCTCGAAAATTCTTATGGAGCAGAAGGACATCCATCTGATTTTCAAGGAGGAGGAGCCGATCCATGTGTGGGCCGACGAGTTTAAGGTAGAGGAAGTTGTGACGAACTATATCAGCAATGCCATCAACCACTGTGACTTTGATAAGGTCATTGAGGTGAAGCTTCAGCGGAAAAATGAGCTGGTGCGGGTATCTGTCTTTAATACCGGCAAACCGATTCCGGAAGAGGATCTGGATAAGGTCTGGATCAAATTCTTTAAAGTGGACAAGGCCCGGATCCGGGAGTACGGCGGCAGCGGCATCGGCCTGTCCATCGTCAAGGCCATTATGGATTCCCTGCACCGGGAGTGCGGTGTGCGCAACTATGATAATGGCGTGGAGTTCTGGTTTGAGCTGGACGCCAAGGTGCAGGCGTAAGAGAGGGGTATTTTTATATGATAAGAAAACACATATACTTCTCAGGCCGTGTTCAGGGCGTGGGTTTCCGCTATCAGGCGGCGTACTATGCCAGAAGCCTGGGGCTCACCGGCTGGGTACGCAACCTTTCCGATGGGCGGGTAGAGATGGAAATTCAGGGGCGGGAGCCCCTGATTACCCAGCTGATACTGACCCTGAAGAACCAGCCATACATTCGCATTGAAGGCATCGAATACCAGGAAATCCCCGTAGAATCAGGGGAAACCAAGTTCAGTACCCGCTTCAGCTATTGAAATTGTAGCTACTGTAGAAAAAGTTTTAAAAATTTTGAAAAAAGGTGTTGACATTCTCTTGCACCCGTGATAAAGTATAGAAGCTGTCGCGAGGGACAGCGGTTCACTTCAAAGCGAAGCAAAGAACTTGAAAAACTTCTTCAAAAAAAGTTAAAAAAGTTCTTGACAAGCGAGAATGAATGTGATAAGATAATCAAGTCGCTTCGGTGAGGCGACAATGATAAATCAAAACGAACCTTGATAACTGAACAGTGTAAACCTTGAAAATTCTAAGAGAATGAATTCAAGAACAGTTCGATTCTTAGTAATAAGAGCGAACACCTTTTAACAGTAATACGGGAAAGAAATTGCTAGTTGTGATTTCTGGACCGGATTCAAACACTTAAACATGAGAGTTTGATCCTGGCTCAGGATGAACGCTGGCGGCGTGCTTAACACATGCAAGTCGAACGAAGC
>NZ_JAOQKC010000022.1:0-56553 GCF_025567165.1 Laedolimicola ammoniilytica | reverse complement strand
GCAATATCCTTTTGTTCTTTTGAATACATAAAAAGGCTCCTTTCAAAGCCCTATAGTAGTCCAGAATTTTGTCCGCACCCTCGCCTATGAAACTTTGCTGACTTGAAATCCGAAATTCCAGTGCAGCAGTAAATTCCATCCCATATTTAAAATTCTAATTAGAAATTCATAATTTCACAGGTGTTTATCGCACCTCATAGAGTTTTAATAAAATCCTCCGAAAGCCTTGAAAATAAAGGATTTATCGCAATCAGTCCACCTTATCCCTTTATATGATTTCACACAATGTTACCCTTGTTCTGCACAATCATAAGGGCAAAATCAAGGGCAGAAAAATCTGATAACACAATATAACAAAGTGTGGTAATCGGGAAACTGTGATGTATGTGCGAATAGATTATTTTGGAGGATAACACTATGGAGAAATATATTTACGATGAAAGCAACGGACTTTGGTATGAATTGCAGGGGGATTATTATATTCCTTGCCTTACTTTACCAACCGAAAAAGAAAACAAGCCTATCGGCTTATGGGGACAGCGACACAAACGCTATTTACAGGAATGCAAGAAAGCAGTTTACATCACGCTACTCACAAGTGGCAGATTGAACAGTTATCTTGCTGATATTGACGAACAGGCAACGGAGATGATGTTTCGATTGGTTGAGCAAATGGCTGATAAGGAGGGCGTTACTGAACAGCTCAAAACAGAACGCCCGATGTTGTGGGTTGGCAGAATAAACGAGATACAGGCAAGAGCAAGAGAAATCGTCAATGCAGAAATTATCTACGCATAGTAATGTAACGCTTATAAGATGAAAAAGAGGGTAGGCAGATAATATTTTTTGTCTACCCTCTTTGACTTGAAAACAGATACTAAATTGAGAAAACCTGCGTAAATACACTATCTCATTTCTGCAATTATTTTAAGACTTTATTGCACGAATTTTATAATAATGATAGAATGAATTAGTCAAAGCTAACTTGATTGATGTAAGGAGAGGTGTAATTATGTCTTTTTTTCAAAACACTTGTAAACCTAAAGGACTTGGCGGAAGCCTTATGGTTAATATGATGAATATAGGTCATTCTCCTATGGCAGAATGGGGATTGAAGCATATAAAAATTAATAAGAACGATATATCATTAGACGTTGGTTGCGGTGGTGGTGCAAATATAAAAAAACTATTAGAAAAAAGTCCAAAGGGTAAAGTTTTTGGCATTGATTATTCAGAGGTTAGTGTTAGAAAATCAAAAAAAGTTAATAAATTTGCAGTAGAAAGAAAGCATTGTGAAATTCTGCAAGGAAATGTGCAGGAACTTCCTTTTGCCAATGAAACCTTTGACTTAGCAACTGCTTTTGAAACAATATATTTTTGGTCTGATATTGACCAAAGTTTTAGCCAGATATATAGAGTGCTAAAAAAAGGTGGAATTTTTATGGTTTGTAATGAGTCAAATGGCGAAAATGACAAAGATAAAAAATGGACAGAGATTATAAAAGGAATGAAAATTTATACTTCCAAAGAGATTAAATATTCTTTGGAAAAAGCAGGATTTACGCATATAGAAACGAACAAAAATGCTAAAGGCTGGCTTTGTGTGGTTGCTCGAAAGTAAAACAATTTTTAAATTTTACCTGATATACTTAACGGATACGCTCACAATTTCAGCAACTGGCGAAGTAATCCCGTCATGCTTGCAAGCCATTCAAAGTCCCCGTTATCTAACAAGGGGCACAATTTACGAGGGCAAATGGACGAAACAGGCGAAAGTCCTTGAATATATGGGGGGTAAACGCACTTTCAAGGGGTGTTAACTGAAAGACGGTCATTTAACACCTTTTCAAACAAAAAGATAATGAAATTTACATCTCTGAGCAGACAGAAAATGATATTTGGATAGTGGAAAATAATATTGGGGAATTGACAAAGTTTTTGCGAGGTGCTATTATAACGATGTTATATAATAGTGTTATAAAAAGAGGATTAAAAATGAGCAACGAAGAAAAAACGACATTGCAGATGATTTTATCGGCTGCTATACAGGAATTTCTTGAAAAAGGCTTCACATCTGCTTCATTACGAAATATTGCTAAAAAAGCAGGCGTAACCACAGGGGCTTTATATGGCTATTATGATAGTAAAGAGGACTTGTTTGAAGCATTGGTAGGCGAACACTACAATTTTTTACTGGAACGATTTTGCAAGGCTCAAAAAGAATTTGCTGAAATTCCGCCAGAAGAACAACCTAACAATCTTACTTCTACTTCCGGCGAATGTATGTATGAAATGCTCTTGTATGCCTATGAACACTTGAATGAATTTAAGCTCATACTTTGCTGTTCGGAGGGAACACGTTTTTCAAAATTGATTGATGAAATGGTGGAAATAGAAACAAAAGGAACACATGATTATTTAGCAGTTCTTGAAAAGATAGGCAGACCTGCTCCCCCCATTGATGAACGGTTGGAGCATATCTTGATTACAGGAATGTTTAATACATTTTTTGAGCTGATTATACATGAAATGCCTCTTGAAGAAGCAAAGCACTATTTGAAAGAAATGAGAGATTTCTATACCGCCGGGTGGATGAAAATTATGGGGCAATAAAAATGAATAAATTCGTTAGGGCAATCTGCCCTATAATTTTTATACACAGGTTAGTTACTGCTAACTTCACAAGGGCAACACTAACTGAAATGAGGATATTGGAGGACGTTCATTTTGTTCTCGTATCATAAAAAATTTTCAAGGAGGTTTTATCAATGAAAAAACAGTCAAATCTATCAAGACTGATGGGTTATGCCGGAGGGCATAAGATATTGACCTATCTTTCTTGGGTACTGTCTGTAATGAGTGCACTGTTGGCTCTTGTACCTTTTTGGTATATATGGTGTATTATTCACGACATACTGGAGGTTTCCCCGGACTTCTCACAGGCGGAGAATGTCACAGGCTACGGTTGGTCTGCCGTATTGTTTGCAGTTATCTCTATTGTTGTTTACATAGCCGCTTTGATGTGTTCGCATTTGAGCGCGTTCCGGGTTGCCGCTAATATCCGAAAAGAGCTTATGCGCCATATTGCAGCATTGCCGCTCGGAGTAACGGAGAAGTATGGAAGTGGAAAGCTGCGGAGAATAGTAAACGGTTCCAGTGCTGCTACGGAAACGTATCTTGCACACAGGCTTCCCGACAAAGCGGGGGCGATTGCCACCCCTATAGGGCTACTTTTCCTGTTGCTTGCTTTTGACTGGCGGTTAGGGCTTTTAAGCCTTGTTCCCGTTGTGCTTGGTTTTCTGATTATGATGAAAATGACAGGAAAAGACATGGAAAAGCGAATGGAACAATATCAAAATGCGCTTGCCGATATGTCAAATGAAGCCGTTGAATATGTGCGGGGCGTACCCGTAGTAAAGACTTTCGGACAGACAATCTTTTCTTTCAAACGCTTCAAAAACGCGATAGACAATTACGAAACATGGGTAATCGCATACACAAAGGGGCTGCGTCTGCCTATGATGTTCTATACAACGGCAATTAACAGTGTATTCGCGTTTCTGATTGCCGGAGGTATTCTCTTTACAAGGGGCGGCGTAACAAATGAACTTCTGTTAAACCTTATTTTCTATATTGTGATTACGCCCGTCATTGGTACGACGCTCACAAAAATTATGTTTATGAGCGAGGACGCAATGATTGTAGGCGACGCAATTAACAGGATTAATGAAGTGCTGAACGAAAAACCATTATCTGAAAGCAGCGTGAATAATATCCCTAAAGATAATGGGATTACATTAGAACACGTTAGTTACAGCTATGACGGAAAGAAAAACGCGCTCAATGATGTATCTCTTTCCATAAAACCGGGGCAGACAGTCGCATTGGTAGGATCGTCCGGCGGCGGCAAGACAACGCTTGCAAATATCGTCACAAGATTTTTTGACCCGCAAAAAGGGCGCGTACTGATAGGGAATATCGACATATGCGACATTCCGAAAGAAACATTGATGAATAAGGTGTCCTTTGTATTTCAGAACAGCCGACTTATCAAAGCGTCCATATTGGAAAATGTGCGTATGGCAAAGCCTGACGCTACACGCGAAGAAATCGCCCATGCTTTGGAAGCTGCACAGTGCTTGGATATTATTGAAAAATTACCGAATGGCATTGATACGGTTGTCGGCGCAAAAGGCGTATATCTGTCCGGCGGCGAACAGCAAAGAATAGCGATTGCCCGCGCGATTTTGAAAAATGCGCCTATCATAATCCTTGATGAAGCGACCGCATTTGCCGACCCCGATAATGAGGTGCGCGTACAGCAGGCTTTATCCGCGCTTTCAAAGGGAAAGACCGTCATTATGATTGCACACAGGTTGTCGTCAATCACAGACGCGGATTGCATTTATGTACTGCAAGACGGTGAAATTGTCGAAAGCGGCACACATAGCGGACTGATAGAAAGAAACGGCATATTTACAAAAATGTGGAAGGATTATTCCGAAGCGGCAGAATGGAAGATTGCAAAGGAGGTAAACGCATGATTAAGACATTGCAAAGACGTTTTGCATTATCAAGACAGGGGGCTGTCGATTTGATAAAAGGCTGTATTGCCTGCGTCGTACAGGATATATCCTTTATGCTCCCTGTGGGATTGCTCTATTACTTTGTCATTGACACCATGAATGGGAACTTGAATGGAAGCCGCATTGCTTTTTATGCGGTTGGTTCTTTGGTTTGCTTATGCCTTATATTTATTGCGACTTGGTTTCAATATAACGCCACTTACTTAGCGACTTATGTGGAAAGCGGGGTAAGGCGTATATCCTTAGCGGAACGGCTACGCAAAATCCCGTTGTCCTTTTTTGGCAAAAAAGACCTTGCGGATTTAACCAATTCTATTATGGGAGACTGTGCTACGCTTGAAACTGCATTCTCCCATTATGTACCCGCATTGGCAGGCTCCCTCATTTCAACAACACTAATTGCAATCTGCCTTTTTGCTTACGACTGGCGAATGGCTCTTGCGGCGGTGTGGGTTTTACCGATTGCATTTACAATCACATTCTTTTCAGCTCGCATACAGGAATACTTCAACTGTAAATCTGTAGCGGCAAATGTCGCGCTTGAAAGCGGTGTACAAGAGTGTATCGAAAGTTTACAGGACTTGAAATCAAACAATGCGGAAGAAAGTTATCTGAAAGGACTTGACAAAAAAATTGACTATGTAGAAAAACGGCACATTATAACAGAACTTGGAACAGCACTTTTTGTTGTTTCTTCAACACTAATATTAAAGTTTGGAATTGCTACGGTTGCGCTTGTAGGCTCTACGCTGCTTATTCGTGGAGAAATTGATATTCCGCTGTTTTTTATGTTCTTGCTTGTAGCTTCAAGGCTTTATGCCCCGCTTGAAGGCGCATTGCAAAATCTTGCTGCGGTAATCTCTACGAAAACGAACATAGACCGCATGAACGAAATCCTTGACCAACCTATTCAGACAGGGGAAAATCAACTGATAAATAAAGGTTATGACATTGTATTCGACCATGTAGGATTTGCTTATAATACTGGGGAAACCGTATTGAAAGATGTGTCTTTTACGGCAAAACAGGGAGAAGTTACCGCTTTAGTCGGACCGTCCGGCGGCGGAAAAACTACGGTGTCGCGTCTTGCCTCGCGGTTTTGGGACATAAACAAAGGGAAGATTACTGTCGGTGGTATGGATATATCGAAAATAGAGCCGGAAACCTTGCTGTCTCTGTACTCTATCGTATTTCAAGATGTGACGCTGTTTAACAACACAATCATGGAGAATATCAGAATAGGCAGAAAGGACGCGACCGACGAAGAAGTAATTGCGGCGGCAAGACTAGCAAATTGTGAAGAATTTGCAGAAAAGCTCCCAGACGGGTATAACAGTATGATTGGTGAAAATGGTTGCGAATTGTCTGGCGGGGAAAGGCAGAGAATTTCAATCGCCCGCGCTTTTCTCAAAAATTCCCCTATTATCTTACTTGATGAAGCAACGGCAAGTCTTGATGTGGAAAATGAAACATTGATACAGGCTGCTTTGTCAAGACTGATAAAGGACAAGACCGTACTTGTTATCGCCCACCGTATGCGTACCGTAAGCGGCGCAGATAAAGTGGTTGTGCTTTTAAACGGTACGGTTGCCGAACAGGGAACGCCGGAAAAACTGATGAACACAGGCAAAATTTATCCGCATATGGTAAAGCTGCAAATGATTAGTCAGGATTGGGGAATTTAGATTTCTAACTGAAATTGAATGATATAGATTTCATATTTTCCCATTAGTGAGAAACGCAAAGAGGTCGACATTATGAAAACAGAATGGATACTTTGCCCTGTCTGCGGCAATAAAACCCGAACAATGATACAGGAAAATACTGAGATGAGAAACTTTCCTCTCTACTGTCCGAAGTGCAAAAAAGAAACAATCATCAATGTTCAGGATATGAAAATCACGCTTGCAGTCAGCAAATAATTATGTACCACCGCCGCTATGGGTAACACCATAACGGCGGTTTTTCCATATCTATCGGCTATCTCTGTCAATGGATTTTTTGCGCTGTCTTTGGGGTGGTTTCTGCCTATTTTTATCCTGTATCTCCCGCAAATGTTTTAATACGCTCTGCTTTTCGGGTGGTCTGCGCTGCTCTTTGGCGGCGGCTGACGGTTTCCTGCTGGTCTGACGCTCCCACTCGGCAAGGTCACGGCTGTACTGTTCCACAACGCTTTCCATTTCTCGGAAAGTACGCATGAACGCCTGCACATCGGGATAACCGTCCTCTTTCAGAATATCGGGCAGCATATCCAGTTTTGCAGCGATTTCCTTTTCCGTCTGCTGTATCTGCTCGGACAGGGCTTTACGCTCCTTGCCTTTGAAAAGCCCCTTTGTGTCTGCAAGCTGCGCTTTCAGTTTCGGGAGAACATCGTCCTGCAAACGGCGGATTTCCCTTGCGCCCTCCTGCGCCTTTATCATCAGATTTTTCATGCGTCGAAATTCCGCCATATCCATATCCAGCGTAGGCTTGGGCGGCATATCCTTTTCTCGGATAAGGCTTTGCAGAAGCTCCTTTGCCCTGCCGATAATGCTGCGGAACAAGGTAGGCAGCCAGCCCTTTTCTTTAATGGACTGACTTGCCTTTTGGTGGATTTCCTCTTTCTTGATTTCCAGTATCTTTGTTTCCTCAATCCCCGATAACAATGCCATATCCGCCGTCCTGTTCCATTCCTGCCTTGCGGCGTTGTCGGCTTCAATCTCGGCGGCTTTGGGATTGTTCTTACCGATTTTCTTGGTAGGAAGATAAACGCTGTTCTTATCAAATACCTTTAACTGCTGTTCGGGATCAGCAATATGGCGATTGATAAGGTCAGTGTAAATCTCTTTTACCTCCCGAAGAAAAGGCTCGCTTTTGAATTTATCATCTTTCACGGTAAAGAGGTGGCTTTCGTAAACCTCGCCCTTTTTAATGACGGTGCAGCCTTTTCGTATCTGTCCGTCCTCCCCTGTGATTTCTTTCTTGGTGCGTACCCTTTTGCCTGTTTCATCATAGAACACGCTGCGTGTGGCTATCTTGATGTCAGGTTCAGGAAGCAGCTTTCTTTCGCTGAAGATAAGGTGGATATGATAGTTTGTCTTGCGTTTGTTGTGGTGGAGGGCTGACACGCACTCTACACCATACCGCCTGTGGAACTCCTCCGTAAAATCTTCAAGGACTTCCTGCGGCTCGTATTTTGTATATACTTCGGGCAGGGCGATAATCAATTCCCTTGCTTCAATACATTTGCCCTCCGTACCGCTTCGCTTAAATTCCTGCTGGCTTTCCCTTGCAAGGTTACTCCAAAATTCATTGTCGGCGATGCGGTAGGTGGCATAGAGATTTTCCTGTCTTGCGTGGCTTGTGATATAGGATATTCTTCCCTTGACATTGGGTAGCTTTGACATCTGTATAAAACTGTGTCTTGCCATATACTCCTTCCTCCCGTGACGGGCATACTCTTTTTGCAACCGAGAAATCGGTTGCTGCTGTTTCGGCAGCGTAAGCAGACGGACAGCGAAGAAAACAGCGTGCTGTTTTCTTCTGTATCATAGCGGCGGTGCATTGTCCGAAGCTGTGATACATAGCCCCCTGCAAGGGCGAAATAACCAGAGTACAACTCGAAGATTTGTGCGAGGGGTGTATTTCGCTCTCAAACGCCGAGGGCTTGGAGAATGGTTATTCTACTTTGCGAACATCGTTTTCATTGAGCAGGTTTCTTCCCTGATTGACGCTCATAAATCGCTCTAAAGTATCCCTGCGGATAATCGCTTTTCTTCCGACCTTGAGGACGGGAAGTTTGCCCCAGTCTACCAACTTACGCATTGTATTTCTTCCGATACCCGTACATTCTGCGGCTTCTTCTATGGTTAAACCCATTTTGATGTTGCTCATTTTATCAACCTCCTTTCAAAATACGCATTTTGCAACTATGTATCTGTAATTATACTTATTTTACTATCTCTTGTCAACTTGTTTTGCAACTTATCAAGAAATATTTTTGCCTATTATTAAATTTATGGTTGCAAAATAAGTTTTTCTGTGCTATACTATCATCAATAGGAGGTGAAAACCTTGAAACAAGAAATTACATTCACCGCAAAACAGGTCGGTGAACGAGTGAAAGAACGCCGAACAGAGTTAAACTTAACAATGCCCGAACTTGGTAAGCGTGTCGGAGTAAACAAATCTACCATTCAGAGATATGAAGCGGACGGTGTAGACCCGAAGCGTACAATGATTATCAACGGACTGGCAGAAGCACTCCTGACCACTCCCGAATGGCTGACAGGACTTTCCGAAGATAAGGAATACGACAGCCACACTTTATGTGCAAAGGATATGGAGGAACATATCAAAAATTATCTTGATACCGTTTCTTCTGTGGTAAAGGGAGAACCGCACCAACAGCTGCTCACCACATTCCTCGGAAAGATGATTGACCTCTATACGGTTATGACTTATCACTTTGCAGACGCTATGGCTGAGGTTGACCGTGTAGCGGAGGACGAGGGCTTAAAGCAGTCCTTACGCCGCTATGCGATTGAGTCAGGGGCGATTATGGAAAGAGTTTACCGTAAAGAAATGGAACTTCCTATCGAGAATATGAAGCAGTTTTTAGATGGAATTTTACATATCTACGATGAGGGACGCACCGCTGTAAAGATGGGCGACCTGTTCGGGATAGTGACAGCAGCCGAGGAAAGGGTTGCTGAAAAAGAAAAATTCCGTGGCACTTTGACAAGTGAAAATGCCGATTGACATTCATCGGCATAAGTGACACTATTACTTTACGCACACCATATGTCACAGTCCCGATTGCCACGGATAGAAAGGAGAAATTTATCTATGGCAAAAGGTTCTGTAAGAAAAAAAGGTAAAAAGTGGTACGCACGCTTCTATATCGAAGATGAAAGCGGCAGAAAAGTACAGAAAGAGTTTGTGGGAACAGAAAGCAAGTCTGAAACAGAAGCCCTGCTCAGAAAAGCAATCGCTGACTATGAGGAAAAGAAGTTTGTCGGGAAAGCCGAAAACATCACGGTTGGCGAAATGCTGGATATGTGGGTAGAGGAAGAACTGAAGCCCGGCAGCCTTAGCAACGGTACGGTTATGGCATATATGGCGGCAGTCAAAAAGATTAAAAAATATCCCATTGGCAGCCGAAAACTGAAAACCGTGACTGCCGACCATTTACAGTCGTTTATCGACCTGATGAGTTACGGAGGGATAAATCCTGGCGGTACAACTTCAAAGCCGATGAGTAAAGGCTATATGCTGCAATTCTCGGCGGTACTGCAAAATTCATTTCGTTTTGCTGTATTTCCGAAAAGGCTGATAACCTTTAACCCGATGCAGTATGTGAAGTTGCGTGGCAGAAAAGAGGAAACAGATATTTTCTCGGACAGCGAAGAAGATATTGTTCCTGTTCCTACCATTACACACGGGGAATACCAAAAACTGACGGACTTCTTAACCCAAAAGAAACACCCTGCGTTGCTTGCGGTGCAGATAGCCTACTATGCAGGCTTGCGTATCGGAGAGGTCTGCGGTCTGACTTGGCAGGACATCAACCTTGACGAGCAGTATCTAACCGTAAGACGCAGTATGCGGTACAATGGCACAAGGCATAAGCACGAAGTCGGCACGACAAAACGCAGTAAAGTCCGTACCGTTGATTTCTGTGACACATTGGCGGACATCTTACGGAAAGTAAAAACAGAACAGCATAAAAACCGTTTCCTTTATGGCGAACTGTATCATCTGAACTACTGTAAGACGGTCAAAGAAAAAGGGCGTACTTATTATGAGGTTTACAGTCTGCAAAGAACACAGGAAACGCCCGAAAATGACAGAGAATTATCCTTTGTCTGCTTAAAAGAGGACGGTGCTTTTGTTTCTGCAAGTGCAGTCGGTCAGATTTGCCGCAAGGCAAAAGCAGAGGTTGAGGGATTGGAGGACTTTCATTTCCACACACTCCGCCATACCTACACAAGCAATCTGCTTTCGGGCGGTGCAAAACCCAAAGATGTGCAGGAACTTCTCGGACACTCTGATGTCAGTACCACAATGAACATTTATGCCCACTCTACCAGAGAAGCGAAGCGGACTTCCGCAAGGCTCTTGGATAAGGTTGTGGGCGAAGCATAAAAAATTCCCTTGTTTCGGCTCATAAGGGCAAAAACAAGGGAAAATACATAAGGTTTTGATATTTGATAGGCGGTAAGCCTTGAAAAATCAAGGAATTTCGGAAGATTGAATTTTTAATTATAATTTTTAAAACCACTTATAGTGATAAAACAAAGGATTTCTGCTATAATGAATCTGTCTTTTCAAAAAATACTCAGTTTCAGGGCATGAAAAAGAGACCGCTGGAGTTCAGTGTGCGTGACTAAATTCCACCGGACGCATGGGAAATGTGTGAAAAATCTAGTTCTACCCTGACAGCAGATTTTTTGATGGATTATCGGTTGAAGCGGATCAGCTTAGGTGTCAGATGAACCTCGTCGGGGTCAATCTCCCTAAGCTGAAATGCTTTTAGGACCTCTTCACCGAATGTTTCTTTTGCAACGGAATACGGGGTGCGTCCATTCAGGCTTTCTCTAGGAGTGGAATTGATGTGACTGGCAATGAGATTTACATCCCATTGGGTCAGAAATTCAAAGCTTGTCTTTTTGGGGAGCACCATACGAAGCATGGTATGAGCCTGTTCAATACCGCCTTTCTGCCCACTACGCATAGGATCACAATAGTAAATGTTGGAGCGCTGGAATCCGGTTATCCCTGTTTCCAATGAATCTGGATCTCCGAATTCAGAACCGCGATCGGTTAGGATATGTTCAAACAGGGAAAGAAATTCATAAGTTCCCAAACGTTTCTCCAAACGGTCAAAAACAAGCCTTACAGCACCTTCCGTGTTGCGGTTCATCAGAAAAGCCAGGAATAGTTTTTCTTTGGTGAAGAAAAAAGTAAGCAAAGTTTTAGCGGAATCGTTGGAGGAGTGAACGGTATCCATTTCCACAAAGGAATCCAGGTGTAGTTCTGAAAAATCAGAGTAAGTTCTGCCAGTAAAAACTTTCCGGTCAGAAATCTGTGTTTTGTGTACTTTCCTTGGTTTGAATTTTACCTTTCGTTTTAAATCAATGTTTCTGGATGTAAAAAGGCCCATATCGAGATAGGTGTAGACTGTTCTGACCGACATATCCAGTTCCGGATGGTTGGTGATGATCTGATAAGGGGACTGTCCCTGGGCAATCAGGGGACTGATAACTTTATCTTTAAGACGCAGTTCATGTCTGGAGAGACTGATGCCGGAACGGGAGTCAGAAAGCGTTTCCCGATATTTGCGGTCAGCGGCTTTGGCATTGTAGTTATATTTGTGGGCAATCGTGCAATGGTTTATAAGCTTTGTGCAGCCATTGCAGACATAAGGAGCCCTGTCCAGACGGTTACAGCGTTCTTTTTCAAAATCAGGGCATGTTTGGTTGCAGGTGGGGCAGGAAGCACATTTCACGCCACAGAGAACAATTTTTCCACAGGCATTTTTCTTTTTGCAATGGTACCGATGAATGCAGAAGTTATGGGCATTATAGAAGGTACCTTTATGCCACCAATCAGAAAGCCGACGGGATTTGACCTCTTTGGAGATGGTAGTTGGATCCTTGCATAGGAAACGGGCAATATCCTTAAAAGAGGAGCCTTTTGACAACTCATTTTGAATATAAATACGATCCTGCAGTGAGAGATGTTTTTGATTTCCGGGAATATATTTACTCATAAAAACTCCTTCCACTGCTGTCAGGGTTAAGATAAAGGTAGCATGAATGTATGAAAGAGTAAATGTGAATTGTGCGAGAGAGAATTCCACTGGGGATTGGGAGAGTGGAATTCACAATTTCATTTTTCACCTATGAAACTTTTTCTGTAAAATAACCGCAATAAGGTTCTTCTATGATAAAATAAATATCATTAGGAGGGCCTTTATTATGGCAAGACAAAAGAAACCTGTACACAGAGTTGAAATGACCGATGGAAAAAGAAATATCATTCGTCAGCTTCTCGAAGAATACGATATTGAGACTGCTGAAGATATCCAGGATGCTCTCAAGGATCTCCTGGGCGGCACCATCAAGGAAATGATGGAAGCAGAAATGGATGACCATCTCGGATATGAGAAATCCGAGCGTTCTGACAACGACGATTATCGAAACGGCTATAAACGCAAGCAGGTAAACAGTCGGTATGGTTCTATGGAAATCGAAGTACCACAAGATCGAAAGTCCACCTTTGAACCACAGGTTGTCAAAAAGCGTCAGAAGGATATTTCTGACATTGACCAGAAAATTATCTCCATGTATGCCAAAGGAATGACTACACGCCAAATTTCGGAAACGATTGAAGATATCTATGGCTTTGAAACATCTGAGAGTTTTATTTCTGATGTAACAGATAAGATACTTCCGCAGATTGAAGACTGGCAGAATCGACCGCTGGATGACGTATATCCGATTCTTTACATTGATGCTATCCACTATTCTGTGCGGGACAACGGAGTGATTCGTAAACTTGCAGCCTATGTAATTCTGGGCATTAACACAGAGGGCAAAAAGGAAGTATTGACCATCACGATTGGTGACAATGAAAGTGCGAAATACTGGCTTTCTGTCTTAAATGAACTAAAAAATCGAGGGGTTAAAGATATCCTGATTATCTGTGCAGACGGCCTTACAGGCATTAAAGAAGCGATTTCGGCGGCATTTCCAAAGACAGAATATCAGAGGTGTATTGTCCATCAGGTAAGAAATACGCTGAAATACGTTCCGGATAAAGACAGGAAAGCTTTCGCTACAGATTTAAAAACCATCTATCAGGCTGCTGATGAGCAGAAGGCCCTGGCTGCTTTAGACCGTGTGACAGAAAAATGGAGTCCGAAATACCCGAATTCCATGAAACGCTGGAAGGACAACTGGGATGCTGTTTCCCCAATTTTTAAGTTTTCAACCACTGTCCGAAAGGTCATTTATACAACAAATGCGATAGAGTCACTGAACTCCACATACCGGAAACTGAATCGCCAGAGAAGCGTATTTCCAAGTGATACAGCGCTGTTAAAAGCCTTATATCTGGCCACTTTCGAGGCTACTAAGAAATGGACAACTACCATCCGGGACTGGGGCCAGGTCTACGGGGAGTTGAGTATCATGTACGAAGGACGACTTCCAGAATAAGTAAAAACATAGTCTAAGACAGGCGGCCAGCCGCCTGCTCTTGACATGCCTGACAGTAACTGTTATATATAAAACAAGGGTGAAAAGCCTGATTTGTAAGCTTCTCACCCTCCTCATATAATCAAGTGTTTTTTATTGAAAATTCAAGGTTTTTCAACCTTTCATATCTCAGTGAATAAGCCACAGCTATGAGCATTTCGATGTATCAGGTACTGAAATAGCGGTTGAATGGTATACGAAATAAAACGTCATTGATTTTCGCTTTACTAGCTTTGTGTATACCCTTCCCTCTATGGCAGCTAACCTCCTATATCCACCAGGATCATCTCTGTCTCCAGAGGTCCTAACTTCCTTCGTCCTGCCTGCCCATAACCAGGGTGTCAGCTATGCTTCATTACAGGGTCATGCCCTATGGTGACAATTTCCGCCGACTACTGACTCATTCTTTGTATTATTGATTACTGACTTGCTTCCTGTTCCAGCACTGTGATTAGTGGACGTTATCTGTTACATTCTGCTTGATTCAGTGGCTGCCCAGATGACAGCCTCCATTATAGTTGCTTTTTGCTTACGCTGCTTGCAGATAAGCTGCCGGTCTCCTGATATCACTGACCATCTTTTTCGGATCATAATCCACACCTTTTGTCAGCATCGCATAAAAGATACGTATCAGCTTGGCTGCAATTGCCATAAGTGACTGCATTTTCTTCAATGGATTCAGCCTTCTGGTTGTGTAATAATTATGGAGTTCCCTGAACTCCTGGTTCTTCGACACAAGTGACATTGTAACCTCAAAGAGCAGATATCTGAGTCTCTTTCGACCTCGTCTGCTTATTGTTGTCTCACCCTTGTGCTTTCCCGAACTATTTTCAACCAATGCCAATCCTGCAAGCTTCTGCAGTTCCTTCGGATTGTTGAAGCGGCTGATATCACCTACTTCTGCAAGGAACCCTGACACTGTCCTGATTCCCACACCTTTGATCTCTAACAGCTTTTCAGCCATCGGAATCTTTCTTACCAGTTCTTCAATTAGAACCATAACTTCCTGTAGACGCGTATTTCTGGATTCATAGTCCTCCAGAAGCATTCGGATTTCCATTCTTGCAGACACCGCACCTTCTTTGCTTCCAACGCTGTGCTCAGCAGCTTCTATCAGGGTCTTCGCCCTCGCCTTTCCAACTGCTCTTAACTTTGCATCACGCCAGATTTGGTTCACTCCATCGATACCTAACGTCAGGATATCTTCAGGGAGTGGTGCTGCTTTAAGGATTAGCATTCCGCTCTTGGCATCCGGCTTTCCGTATACCGTCTTATATTCAGGAAAATATATATTGAACCAACGACTGATCCTGTTTTGAATTCTTGTAAGTTCCGCCTGTAACTGGAATCTTATGTTTGATGCTGTTCTAAGATCAGCATAAACACCATCCGGCAGATATGGGATCATGTAACGTCCCTCTCTAACTAATCCTGCTATAACTTTCGGATCCTTACGGTCATTTTTAGTAGGATTATTGTCGTCGAGTTCTTTTGATTTTTTCACATGATGAGGATTTACAAGCACTGGTTTCATTTCATTATCCTGTAGAAACTTTCCGAGATTAAACCAGTAATGCCCGGTCGGTTCCATACCTGGAACCACCTTATCCTTCTCATGTCTTTCTTTGAGGTCCAGGATCCATTCCTTAAATGTCACAAATCCGGCCTCTGTGTTGCTAAACTTAAATGGCTTCTTCGAATACTCGATTCCCCTGTAATCAAAAGCTCTGGCATAGTGCATTTCACTTCCGACATCAATTCCGAGTACCAAAGTTTTTTCTGTAATAGCTTCAATTTTTGCGTTCTGTGTGTTAGACTTCATTGTAGATACCTCTCTGTTCAATAAGATTTTTACTAACCTGCCAGTCAGTAGTCTTATTGTACTCTGAGGTATTTTCAATTTTCAACATCCACGTTTTTTATTATACAGGAAGCTTCATTATCATAGAAGAATCTAATTTACAGAGATTTTCTCATAGTCTCAGTGATTTTTTGTAAGTAATCGGTAAACCACTTGTCTTTCGAAATAAAAAATAGGCTTCGCCTATTCAACTCCCCTGCCCCTCATTCTTGAGGGGTGGGGGTTTCTTTTTCTTGCTTTTTCCTGCATAATAGTCTTATGAACATCCTTCAAGAAATTTTTACAGACCATTATGAAGAAATGCTTTATACATTGCATCCACGTGATTCCATTATTGTGATCCATTGTGGTGACCCCGCCTTCGGGTAAACGTCAAATAATCCTGCGCCTACCCTTAAATTTAACGCCGCTTTTATGAGCGGTGTGGTTTCCGGCATTCCTTGGGAAGCTCATCTGCCCAGGGCATCAGCTGGTCCAGTTTTGTCGGTTCTATATTTCCTTTTTCGTCACAATACTTAGGCAGCTCCGTGAGGATATGCCTGAAGTAGTAGTACGGGCGCAGATTGTTCAGCTTTGCCGTTTCCGAAATACTGTAAACAAGAGCACTGCACCTGGCTCCTTTTTCTGTGTTATGGAACATCCAAGTTCTACTTGCTTTGGCAGAGCAGCTTTTAAAGGAGTACGACATCAACATGAGTATGTATTTATTTTCCACATCTGCTGGGGAGATCGATATGTTGGCTGATCTTTTATTACTCCGAAAAGAGCACACAGAGGAATTGTTTCAGAAAGGGAAAAGCCGATATCTACAATTAGAATGGATTTCAGGCAAAACACAGATCAGACATGCTGAAAATCTCAACGAACTTATAAAAGGGCTGGAGCTTGATAGGGAAAATGGCGGATATGATAAAAAGAAAACCCTGGAAGAAATCTGTCTCGGAAGAAAACAGCTAATGCTGGTTAAAAAAGATGAAGAATTGTACGCAACGCTCTTAGTGGTGAAAGGATCTGTAGAAGAAATCAGGAAAAAGAAAAACAAGGAAGTGGATGAAACCATTTTGAAGTACATCCAAGATAAATGCCTCGCACTCTCAGGCCGATATTTTTACAGCTTGGATGAGAAGTTCCTACCGGTCTATGAATCGTAACGTGAAGTAAAAAAAGATGAATCAGAAATGGAGACGCGCAAATGACAAATACAGCTACATACAAGTCACCCCTTGGAACTATCTTACTGGCTGCGAACGAAATCGGACTGACCGGCCTGTGGTTTGAAGGTCAGAAATACTTTGCCCGTACACTTCCCAAAGAGCATATTTCAATGGAGACGTCTGTTCTCGCGGAAGCGAGGCGCTGGCTGGACATCTATTTTGCCGGGAAAGAACCGGACTTTACACCGCCGCTTCAGCCTGCCGGGTCTGCATTCCAGCAGGCTGTGTGGCAGATCTTATTGCAGATTCCCTATGGACAGACCATGACTTACGGCGAGATCGCCCGCAGAATGGCGGAGATACGAAAGGTCCCCCACATGTCCGCCCAGGCGGTCGGCGGCGCAGTGGGGCACAATGAGGTGTCCATTATCATTCCCTGTCACCGGGTAGTAGGAACTGGCGGCAGCCTGACGGGTTATGCGGGCGGAATGGAGAAAAAAGTGGCGTTGCTGGAGCTGGAGCGTACGGATATGAGCCAGTTCTTTGTCCCACAAAAGGGAACTGCACTTTGAGAGAGTAAATAATCCTATGCTTTTCGGCATTTCTCATAAGTTATCCAAGATTGGATCCTGTCCGCAGAAATATCAGGGTGATGTTTTAGACAGAAATGGACGCCGAGATGGCACGGGACGGAAAGGCAGTTCTGCTTTACGAAATTACCATAGAACACCTGACTTGAAAACAGGTACATGAAAAATAAAACCAGAAAACAACAGACATAATCACATAAAATCAGGGGACAATAACTATGTCACAAGAACATAGGGATTGTCCTTTTTCATGCGATTTTCAGGAGGTTCTGCTATGCGAAAACCCAACGAACAGCTCATTGATTCCTACGATTATTTATCCAATGCCGCCTCAGCCCACGACTGCACCGGACTAATCCCGGGTGGAGTACAGGATGTGGAGGAATTGGAGGCCTACAATGAGATCTATCATTATCGTCCGCCACAGATCAGGAATCAGCAGAAATAAAGTCAGAAATAAAGTCAGAAAAAGAGAGAATTGACGTGAAATCCACAAACTGGTAAAATAATAGTGTCGAACTGTGGCGGAAAGCCGCAGCCGACACTATTTTTGCGCTTTTTCTTTGAGACATACAGTTCCAGATAATTTTAGCGGGACGGATGAAGGAGGGGAATTCATGTCAGAGGAAACAATGAAATTCGGTGATATGTCGGCGAGCCTGAAGCTGCGATACGTGATTTACCGGCTTCTCAGCCTGGCGGTGATCGTGGCCGGAGCGATGTTTGTCGTAAAAGGCTATTACAGTAGCTTTCTCATCAGTGTCGGTACGGTAATTCTGATTATCGGCATCGCCATGTGGATGATGGCGTCACCGGGCAGCTATAACTCGTCCACAGATATGGTACAAATGATTGCTATGGATCGTCCGCGGAAAATCGAGGAATTTTACGAGGCCTATAAGGATGTGCCGACACCTCTGGGCTCCTGCTATCTGGCGAACTTCCGCACCATGAGACGGCCCGCGCTGGCCTTCGGTCCCAACAGCGAAGGGGATTACCTGTATTTCTGGCTGACTGGCGACGGCAATCTGGGTTACATCGGCTATTCCTTCCTGACAAGTATGATAAAAAAGAGAATCACCGAGCCTCTGCATCCATTAAATGAGGATTTCGGAACCAATGCAGCGGCTTATATCTGTTACCATTCGGACATTATGCTGATGCAGAAAGGTCTGCAGAAAAGCATGGAGCATTTCGTAAAGACCGGAGAGGTGCTTCCGGTGGTGGAGGCCAGACCTTCCAAGGTTTATACCTTTACCGAGGACTTCAAGCTCATGGGGCAGCGTTTTGATCTGCAGGATGAGGATGGCGAGCTGATTTACCATATCGAGGGCACCATGCCGCTGAAGCAGTTTTACATCTATGACGTTCAGAATACCGAGATTTTCCGGATTGAAAAACGGATTCTCCATGCCCTTCCCACCTATGATTTCTATTACCGCGGCGAGGAATACGGCAGGCTGGAAAAGAAATTTCAGCTGATCAGGGATACCTTTACCATGAATGTGAAAGAGGGCAAACTGGTGCTGCGCGAGTACGCAGGCTCCCTGGGCCACAATTTCTTCGTCATCCTGAATGACCGGATGCTGGGCAGCATCATGGAGAATCTGGAGTTCACCCTGAAAAATGTGGTCTTCGACAATTCTGTGGTGATCTGCTACGAGGAGCAGTATCTGCCGCTGTTGACCGCCATGGCCATTATGGTGGCGCGGGAAATCGCGAGAGACGACGAGAAGGAGAATTCCTAATTCTGAATCATTTCCAAAAAGGAGAATACTATGAAAAGAAAGATACAGCTTGGGATAGCCCTTGTCTCGACGTCGCTGTTTCTGACTGTGGCGGGCTGCGGTGAAGCCGGAGAAGAACTGCCGCCTACAGAGGAAGGACGGACGGCTCTCGAAAATGCCAGCGTCCTTTCTATGAAAGGCGATCTGGACGATATCGTGGCGGATTCGGATATCTGGGCGGATGGACAGGCGGCCGGGCACATTCAGGAGCGGGGCTTCTGGAACAGCAAATACACCATCAGTACCGGCGATGGAGAAGCCTGGTTTTATCTGCGCTATGTGACCGACGAACCCATCAACGATGTGGAGGGGGTCATCAGCGGCAACACCTACGGCTACTATGACATGGATGATAACTGCCTGGGTTACGCCCAGGAGCAGATCCTGGAAACAAATACCCTGGAAAGAGACTGGTATACGGTATTCATGGACGCAGATGGCAATCCGAAGGATTATCTGGCGGATAAGGATATGATGCGGATCTTTGATTACGATGGAAATGTGATTGCCACGGGTAGTTTTTCCTTTGGCGATTTCTTCCATTACGATAAGTATACCATTGAGTTGAAGGAGGAAGAAGGAAGCGAAGGAAGGATGGATTTTGGGGATAAGATGTGCGCGTTCCTGAGAATCGATTATAAAGTCAACAGTGATTATGGCGACTAAAGCGGGGGACTGTCTTCGAAAAGTAGATTACAATAAAATAAGAATGGACAAACTGTTGTCTGATTATTGGGAGGAAAATGACATGGAATTTACAGTGTTTCTTGACAGAATATTGGTAGTTGCAGTATGTATCTTTTTTACATTAGGCGTTGTGTTTTATTCCAAAGGAAGAAAAACAAAAAGTTATAAAAAGAGCCTGAGCTGCTTTGGCGTCTATGTCGTGCTCAATGCGATTCGACTTGTTCTGGAAAATTATATGTAAAAGAAAGTGGCGTCAAGCAAGATTATATTTACGAATACAAAATTTATGTACAGAAAAAAGAGTATGAGCAGGCGAAACGGTTGGTTTCATTGTGAAATATTTTGTTCTTTACATAACAGATTTCCATAGGGGAGGATTTCATCATGTACAGCACCGCATTCTGCAAGGTTTACAACCAGTTCGGCTGGAATTATTTCCCAGAGGCTTTCGGAGAGCAACTTCTGACCTGGCTGAAGGAACATCATGTGACGGTTCGGAAGAGCCTTGATCTGGCCTGCGGAACGGGCGTGCTCTGTGAGATTCTGTCGGGAGCTGGGATAGAGGCCAGCGGAATGGATTTTTCCAAAGGAATGATCAAGATTGCGAAGGAGCGGAACCCGAAGCTTCAGTATGAGGTGGCGGATATGATTACCTATCGGCCCGAGACGCAGTTTGATCTGGTGACCTGCACCGGGGATGCGCTGAACCATATTATGGATTTGGATGATCTTGATCGAATATTCGCGAATGTATACACTTATCTGACAGATGGTGGGTACTTCATTTTCGATATTCTGAACGAAAAAGAGGTTCCGATGGCGGAACCCATCGACCTGGATTTCAGCGAGACGGTCAAGGCCCAGTTCATGGTGACTCACGATTCGGAAGGTCGTATTAACCTGCAAACCACCGTCTATGAAAATGGCCTCAAGCAGTTCGAGGAGAATATCAAAGAGGTTGTCCACGATGAGAAAGCCGTCTGTGGGCTGCTTCGGAAGAACGGCTTCCAGGTGGAGAAATGTGCCAATCATTTCCTGGAAAATGAGGGGAATTTCAGCAAGACCTGGTATATTATTGCAAGAAAATAAGAAATACCGTGCAGAAGATTGCACGTTTCTGTACGATTAACTTTATGAAAACTTCACTTTAACGTTTCAGACCCTGGTTACTGTTCTCAGTAATCAGAGTCTGAATAATTTCGTCTGAATATTTTCCATATTTCTGTGAAAAGAATGCTTGAAGTATCAGGGAGAACTGCGTATAATGAAATGCGGGCGAAGAGCCCGCCGGATGGAAATGACTGGACAGAAAAAGGAGAATCTGATATGAGAAAATATTGGCTGGCCGTGCTGCTTGGTGTAACGGTTCTGGCAGCAGGCTGTAAAGGCAGTACAGATACAACGAATACTGCAAAGGAAGCATCGGCAGAGGACACAGAAACTACGGTGAACCAGGAAACTGAGACATCGGAAATCAAGGGCACCACAGACGATATCGCGGCAGGCGCAAGTACCCTGTCCGATGCCGGAAAGAGCGCCTATCGTTCGGTTCTGGACGACATCTATTATAATCAGCAGTTCCCGAATGGTTTAGAACTGGACTATGACGGCAGCGATCTTTCGGAAAATAAATTCGGCGTCTATGATGTCGACGGAGATGGCCGCAATGAGCTGCTGATTGCTTACACAACGGCGTCCGCGGACAGCCAGATGTTTTTAATCTATGATTTTGTGGAAGCGCTGGAGGCGGTACATGAGGAATTTACCGGCTTCCCGGCTGCGACCTTCTATGACAATGGTGTGATGCGCGCAGACTGGAACCACGATCCCAGTACCGTAGAGGGCAGCGATTTCCAGCCCTTTACACTCTTTGTTTATGACGAGGAAGAGAATACTTACGAGCTTCTGGGATCCGTCTTCCAACAGGATGAGCCGGATGTCTATTATCAGAACCTGGCCGGAGATGAGGATGAGAAGGAGATTGACGAGGCCGTTCTGAAAGACTGGCTGGATTTCTGTATCGGTGACGCGGGCCAGCTTGAGATACCCATGGTAGATCTGACAGAAGAGAACATCAAAGTATTAAAATAAGCGAAGTCACCAGATAAAGAAATTACAAGGAGAACATATTTATGCAAAATATACCCCAGAAGGGCGAGCACGGCTATACGGACGCCCATAAAAAGGCGCAGCTTTTTAAGACCTTTATCTTCTTCCTGCTGCCTGCCGTCATCTTTATCGTCGGCTATGCGACGTCCAGGACACGCCTGAATATGTTCACGGTGGTGGCCGTTGTGGGCTGCCTTCCGGCTTGTAAGGAGCTGGTCAACGTGATCATGTTCTGCAGACGCCGTTCCATCCCGCAGGATCTCTATGCGGAACTGGAGCGTCATACAGGAGGGATGGAACACGCCTACGAGCTGGTTCTGACCACCTATGAAAAGAATTATCCGATCCACAGTCTGGTGATCCGTGGAAATGAAGTGGCAGGCTACACCACGTTGAAAAATGCAGACTTAAAGCCGGTGGAGGCGCATGTAACCAAGACGCTGAAGGAGAACGGCATTTCCGGCGTGCATGTGCATGTATTTGCGGATCTGAAGGCTTATCTGGACCGGGTGGACGCGTTGGCGAAGAAGGATCCGGAAGATATTCCGTTTACGCCGGACGAACGCTATCCCTCCCTGAACCGGGAGCAGTTGATCCGGGGGCTGATTCTGGCGCTGTCCCTGTAATAAAAAAGAAAAGATGATGCAGCAGGCTTTGTAAGCAGAAAAGGCCTGCTGTATTTTAACTTATTTCATTTATCTGAGAAAAGGAGAAACCATATGCGTCTTCTGACCGTAGGAGAAAACGAGGCCGGACAGCGGTTGGACAAGCTGCTGGGCAAATATATGGATAAAGCCCCGACCAGCTTCTTTTACAAAATGCTGCGAAAAAAGAATATCACCCTGAACGGAAAGAAGGCAGAAGGGAAAGAGCGTCTGGAGGTGGGGGATGCGATCAGGCTGTTTCTGGCGGACGAGACGATTGACGGCTTTTCCAGTATGGCTGGGAAAACAGGGGCTGGGAAATTACCCCAGAACATAGATGCAAAACAAAGCGGAAAAGCAAACCCGGCAGCAGGTTTG
Source organism: Laedolimicola ammoniilytica (assembly GCF_025567165.1). Lineage (NCBI taxonomy): Bacteria > Bacillati > Bacillota > Clostridia > Lachnospirales > Lachnospiraceae > Laedolimicola > Laedolimicola ammoniilytica. The sequence goes on along the minus strand of NZ_JAOQKC010000022.1, from coordinate 33,515 downwards.
AGGACTAAAAGACTCCCCGCAAAGCTTCACCCGGAAATCATCTACGAGGACAAAAATGTCATTTTCTTCAACAAACCGGCAGGTCTGTTGTCCCAGAAGGCAAAGCCCTCGGACGTCTCCCTGGTAGAATACCTGACGGAGCACCTGTTAGAAAGCGGAGAGGCTACCCAGGAAAGTCTGCGCAGCTTCCGTCCCGGTATCTGTAACCGCCTTGACCGGAATACCAGCGGGCTGGTGGCGGCGGGCAAGAGCCTTCGGGGACTTCAGGAACTGAATGAACTGTTCCGCGTCCGGAATCTCCATAAATATTACCGAACCATTGCTGTGGGCAGTATCCGGGAAAAACAGAGCATTGAAGGCTGGCTTCTGAAAAATGAACGAACCAACCAGGTACAGATTTATCAGCAGAAGAGAGCGGACGCCCTGCCTATCTGTACGGAATATGTACCGCTAAAACAGCTAACTTACAACGGAAAGCCTTATACCTATCTGGAGATCAACCTGATTACCGGCCGTTCCCATCAAATCCGCGCCCACCTGGCCAGCATCGGCCATCCTCTCATCGGTGACGCCAAATACGGCAATCCGAAGGTGAACGCGGAATTCCGGAAAAATTTCGGCCTGGAATATCAGCTTCTTCACGCTTACCGGCTGGAGCTGCCGGAGCTTACCGGAGCGCTTTCCAATCTTTCGGGACAGCAGTATATTGCGCAGCTTCCCAAAGAATTTATGAACGTTTTGAACCGTGGCGAATAAAAAAGCCACGGTTTTTCGTTATTCTACACAAAACATTTTCAAAAAATTCATATAGATTTCACAAAAATTTAAGAAACACTTGCAACAAAAAAAGAAGTGTGGTAAGGTATTACCAGATTGAGAGACAATTACATAGTGGTTTCACATACGACGTGTTACTGGTCATGCAGGCAAGATCGGGTGAAAATGAAGAAGATAGAAAAGAGTGCAGATATATGATATCTGTATCCGGATTTTCTATTGGACGTTCATTTCACTGGATCTTTTTTTGTGTATGAAAAGAATTCTACGAATCAGGATTCTCCGTCGCTGTGCAATAAAAGTCTTTCGATACCATATATCTTGGCCGGATATAAGAACTATCTATTTTTAACATTAACATACAAAGGAGAGAGAAGAATGGATTACAACAAAATTGCCCAGGACATTCTTGATAATGTGGGCGGCAAAGCCAATGTAAAACAGGTGACACACTGCTTCACCCGTCTGCGCTTCATCCTGAAGGATGAAAGCCTTGCAAAGAAAGAAATCGTAGAGCATCTGGAGGGCGTGATCTCCGTCGTTGTTTCCGGCGGACAGTTCCAGGTTGTATGCGGCGCAAAGGTAACGAAGATTTATGACGCGACCGTAGCGATCTTAGGAGACGCCGTAGCAGGCGGTTCCGTAGACGAGCAGGTTCCGGATCAGAAGCAGCCTCTGGGCAACCTGATTCTGCAGAAGATTACTGAGATCTTCACACCGCTGGTACCGGCTATCGCGGCAGCAGGTCTGATTAAGGGTCTTCTGGCAGCATTTGCCAAGGTGCCGGGCTTCGATACAGCCAACAGCACCTACATCATCATGAACACCGCTTCCAATGTTATTTTCTACTTCATGCCGGTTTTCCTTGCTTACACTGCATCCAAGGCACTGAAGTGCAGTTCTGTTGTAGCTATGATGCTGGGCGGCTTTATCTGCCATCCGACCATCGATGCCCTGGTTCAGGACGTAGCTACCAAGTCCACCATCTTCGGACTTCCGGTTATCAAGATGGCGTTTACCGTAGGAGAGTCCTCTAAGGTATTTGCTTACACCGAGTCCGTTATCCCGATTCTGCTGGGCGTGATTGTACTGTATTTCCTGGAGAAATTCTTAAAGAAGGTAATTCCGGAAATTCTGCAGCTGATTCTGGTACCGGGTCTGTCCCTGATTATCATGGTGCCGGTTATGCTGACTGTTGTAGGACCGGTTGGTATCTACGTTGGTTATATCATTCAGTTCCTTTACAATGCATTGTACGGATTCAGCCCGGTACTGGGCGGTATCATCGTCGGCGGTCTGTGGGGCGTATGCGTTATCTTCGGTGCGCACAGAGCACTGCTTCCGATTGGTCTGAATGACGTAGCCCTGACAGGAACCAACACCCTGATGTGCTTCGCTGGTTCCGCAAACTTCTCCCAGGCAGGCGCAGCCCTGGGCGTTATGCTCAAAACCAAGAGCAAGGATTTAAAGCAGGTAGCAGCTTCCGCTTCCCTGTCCGCATGGCTGGTAGGTATCACAGAGCCGGCTATCTATGGCTGTAACCTTCGTCTGAAGAAGCCGATGGTATGCGCGGTAATCGCCGGAGCTCTCGGCGGTGGTATCATGGGTATCGGACACGCAGTCAACACAGGTTTCGCAAACAACGGTATCCTGACCATCATGTCCTACTATGGCGAGGGTACAAGCCTCGGCCAGTTCGCAGCTTACTTAATCGGTATCGCGGTAGCGTTCTTCGGCGGCGCAATCCTTACTTATATCGTAGGCTTTGAAGATGTAGACGCTGCTCCCGCAGGAGCAGCAGCACTGGAGTCTGATCTGGCTATGCCGGCAGCTCCGGCCCACACAGGCGAAACTGTAGAAATCGCTTCCCCGGTAGAGGGAAAGGCTTACCCGTTAAATGAGGTGCAGGACGAGGTATTTGCTTCTGAAGCACTGGGCAAAGGAATCGCGGTTCTTCCGACCAAGGGAGAGGTAGTAGCACCTGCTGACTGTACTGTATCTGTTCTGTATCCGACCCTTCACGCTATGGGTCTGAAGCTTGCAGACGGCACCGAGCTTCTGATTCACATCGGTATGGACACCGTAGCCATGAACGGTGAGGGCTTCACCAAGCACGTAAACGAGGGAGACCAGATCAAGAAAGGCACCCCGATCGTATCCTTTGACATTGACAAGATTAAGACAGCAGGCTATGATACTACGGTAAGCGTCATCGTTTCCAATACGGCTGATTTCGCAGAGGTAACAGGAGTTCCGGCCGAGAAGGCTGACCTTACCAAGGTTGTTATCAAAGCTGTAAAATAAATGGTTTTGATGTAATAAACACATCGTAACAAACACATCCGCCGGGCGGAAGTCTCTATGCTTCTGCCTGGCTTTTACAACTTTCTAAAGGAGCACAAAATTATGACAAATTTTCCTGAAAATTTCCTCTGGGGCGCTTCCTCCTCTGCATTTCAGATCGAAGGCGGCTGGGACGAAGACGGCAAAGGCATGACCGTAGCAGACTATAATTCTTTTAAACGTTCCGATAAGCAGGCGGACAGTAAGGTGGCCAGCGATTTCTATCACCACTGGAAGGAAGATATCGACCTGATGAAGGAGATGGGTATGAAAGCATACCGTTTCTCCCTCTCCTGGGCCCGCATTATTCCGGACGGAGATGGCGAGGTGAACCAGAAGGGCATCGATTTCTATAATCGTGTGATCAACTACCTGCTTGAACAGGGCATCCAGCCCCTCGTAACTCTGTATCATTTTGACCTGCCTTACGCACTGGTTGAGAAATACAATGGCTGGGAGTGCCGGGACTGCGCCTTTGCCTTTGAGCGTTACGCCCGTGTCTGCTACCAGGCCTTCGGAGACCGTGTAAAATACTGGCAGATGATCAATGAGCAGAACCTGATGATCCGCGTCAACAACCGTATGAATATCTACACCGAGGACGACTGGGAAGCCGATCGTATGCGTGCTCAGATGGATTATCACATGTTTCTGGGCCATGCGCTGGCAGTCAATGCCTGCCATGAGCTGGTAGAGGGCGGAAAGGCCGCTCCGGCTGTATCCTCCACCTGTACCTATCCGCTGACCAACAAACCGGAGGACGTATGGGCCGCCAAAATGAACGACTGGCTGAAGACCAACTACTGCCTGGAGATGCACATCAACGGCGAGTATCCGGGTTACTATATGCGCTATCTGAAGGAGCGCAATATTGTTCCGAAGATGGAAGAGGGCGACGCGGAGATTCTGAAGTCCGCGAAAATAGACTACATTGCTCTGAACTACTACCGTACCCTCTGTGCAAGCTATCTGCCTGCGGACGAGGAGCATCCGGTTGGCTCCAGAGTCTTCCGTGGCAATGAGGTAGACTTTGACCAGTACGGCTACTGCCGGGACGAGAAAAATGAGAACCTGAAGGCCAGCGAATACGGCGCTCAGATTGATCCCATGGGTCTTCGGATTGTGCTGAATGAGTACTATCGCAGATACCATCTGCCGCTGATTATCACCGAGAATGGTCTCGGTATGGCGGACGAGTTGACTGAGGACGGACGCGTGCATGACGATTACCGGATCGACTATCTGCGCGGCCATATCCAGGCGATTTCCGACGCCATCGACGATGGTGTGGAAATGATGGGCTACTGTCCCTGGTCTGTGATGGATCTTTTAAGCTCCCATCAGGGCTTCCGGAAGCGTTACGGCTTTATCTACATCAACCGTGATGATTTCAACCTGAAGGATTTGGGAAGAATCAAGAAGGACAGCTTCTACTGGTATCAGAATGTAATTAAGACAAACGGGGAGAATCTGTAATACCATGCGTGTCATTAAGGTGTTGAACAATTCGCTGGTGCTTGCGCTGGACAACGCGGGCCAGGAGTCTATTCTCATGGGAAAGGGAATCGGCTTTCACAAGTCCATAGGATATGAGTTTCAGGAAAGCGAGATTGAAAAGGTCTTTGTTCTCAAGGACAAGGAGGTCTCCCGGAACATCATCCGTCTGGCGGCAGAGACAGACAGCGTCTTCTTTGAGCTGGCCAAGGCGGTGATTGATTATGCCATTGAACAGTTCGATATGAAGCTGATGGACCATATCTATCTGTCCCTGACGGATCATCTGTCCTTTGCGGCCAGACGGGTGCGGGAAGGCATTGTTCTGCAGAATTTTTACACGCTGGAAATGAAAAAATTCAATCCCCAGGAGTTTCAGGTGGGGGAATATGCGGTGAACCTGATGCGGGAGCGCCTGGATCTGGAGATCCCGGCGGACGAGGCGGGCAATATCGCCTTCCATTTCATCAACGCCCAGTTTAATCACCCCTACAACAGTCAGAACCTGCTGATTTCCCGGACGCTGGACGCGGTGCTGGATATTGTAAAATATGCCTTTGGGATTACTTACAATGAAGACAGTACTTCATATTCCCGGTATGTGACCCATGTACGGCTGTTTGCCCAGCGGCTGGTGAGCCGGAATCAGCTGCCTGATGAAAAAAATGACATTCTCTATGAGCAGATCCATTCCATCTGTCAGAAGGAGTTTGAGTGCGTGGAGAAGATTCAGATCTACGTGTATGAGCAGTTTCGCCAGAAGCTCTCCAGCCAGGAGAAGATGTATCTGGCTCTGCACATCCACAGGATACTGGAAGATACGTAACAGTTATGTAAAAAGTCAGTTCTTTCGGGAACTGGCTTTTTCGTATCCCAGCTATTTACTCCGGCTGTTTTCCCCGGATACCGCCCTGAAAAAATAGGAGGTTGTTTTATGGCCGTTCTCGATTTATAATGTTATTTGATTCTAATTTGTAAGATAAAGAGGACAAAGCAATGGCAACCTGGAATTCCAGAGGCCTCCGGGGCTCGACCCTGGAGGATCTGATCAACCGAACCAATGAAAAATACCGGGAACAGGGATTGGCGTTGATTCAGAAAGTCCCGACGCCCATTACTCCCATGAAAATCGATAAAGAACACCGTCACATTACCCTGGCTTATTTTGACCAGAAGAGCACTGTGGACTATATCGGGGCCGTCCAGGGCATTCCCGTGTGCTTCGACGCCAAGGAGTGCGATACGGACACCTTTCCCCTGCAGAATATTCACGCCCATCAGGTGGAATTTATGGGCGATTTTGAGCACCAGGAAGGCGTGTCCTTCCTGATTATTCTGTTTTCCAGACGTAATGAACTCTATTTTCTTCCTTATAAAAAAATGAAGGAATTCTGGGATCGGGCTGAGGCAGGCGGACGGAAGAGCTTCCGCCATGACGAGCTTGACCTGTCATATGTGCTTGCGCCCCACGGCGGCTACCTGGTTCCCTATCTGGACGGAATTCAGAAAGTGATTGACGAATCGGGCTAAACACTTTATAATGGTAAATCAGTAAAGCGTTTAGGAGGCAGAAATTACGATGAAAAATCAAAATCCGCTTTTGCATACCCCGGAAGGCGTCCGGGATATCTACGGCAATGAGTTCGTACAGAAATTTGAATTGCAGCAGCTGTTATACCGGGTGCTGGCAGGGCGCGGCTATCAGGGTATCGAGACGCCCACCTTCGAGTTTTTCGATGTATTTTCCCGCGAAGTCGGTACCGTTCCATCCCGGGAGCTCTATAAATTTTTCGATAAAGAGGGGAACACCCTGGTGCTTCGGCCGGACATGACGCCGTCCATCGCCCGGGCGGTATCCAAGTATTTTCACGACGAGACGCCCATCCGGCTCTGCTATATGGGCAATACCTTTATCAACTACGACAAATATCAGGGTCGCTTAAAAGAGACCACCCAGATGGGCGCGGAGCTTATGGGCGACGGCAGCGTGCAGTCCGATGTGGAGCTGCTTTCGGTGCTCATTGAGGCCCTTCAGGAAGCTGGCCTTCGGGAATTTCAGGTAAGTGTAGGACAAGTGGAGTTCTTTAAAGCTCTGCTTCGTGAGGCCGGCATCGGGAATGTGGCGGAGGAAAGCCTTCGAAGACTCATTTCCGATAAGAACCGTTTCGGCGCGGAGGAGCTTCTGTCCAGTTACGAGATCCCGGAGAAACTTCGCAATACATTCCTGGAAATGGCGACACTGACCGGCGGCGAAGAGGCTTTGCAGAAAGCCAGGAGCCTGACTGATAACGCCGAGGCCCTAGAAGCCCTTGCGCGGCTTCAGGAGATTTACGGAGGACTGAAGAAAAAGGGCTATGAAAAGTACGTTACCTTTGACCTGAGCATGTTAAGCAAGTATAATTATTATACGGGTATCATTTTCCATGCGTATTCTTATGGCTACGGCGAACCCATTGCCAAGGGCGGACGCTATGACAACCTGTTGTCCCACTTTGGCCGGGAGCTGCCTGCGGTCGGCTTTGCCATCGTAGTAGATCAGCTTCAGCGGGCCCTCAGAAACGACGCGGGGAAGAAAATGGACGCCACCGGCGACAGCAAGCGCTATCTGACCTTTGCGCTGACCAAGGGACGTCTGGCAAAGAAGACTCTGGAGCTTCTGGAAAAGGTGGGCATCACCTGCCAGGAGATGAAGGATCCGGACAGCCGGAAGCTGATCTTTGTCAATGAAGAGCTGGGGCTCAAGTTCTTCCTGGCAAAGGGACCGGACGTGCCGACTTATGTGGAGTACGGCGCGGCGGACATCGGCGTAGTCGGCAAGGACACGCTGGTGGAAGAAGGCCGGAAGATGTACGAGGTGCTGGATCTGGGCTTCGGAAAATGCCGTATGTGCGTCTGCGGACCGGAGTCGGCCAGAGAGAAGCTGGCTCATCAGGAACAGATCCGCGTGGCCACCAAGTATCCGGATATCGCAAAGGATTATTTCTATAATCAGAAGCATCAGACCGTGGAGATCATCAAGCTGAACGGCTCCATCGAGCTGGCGCCCATCGTGGGCCTGTCTGATGTGATCGTGGATATCGTGGAGACTGGTTCCACGCTCCGCGAAAACGGCCTTGGCGTGTTGGAAGAGGTAATGCCTCTGTCCGCCCGCATGGTGGTCAATCAGGTGAGCATGAAGATGGAATCGGAGCGGATTACGAAGCTGATTCAGGATCTGAGGGCTGCACTTTAAACTGGAGGAAGCATGCAGCAAAAGCGTTTGGACTATCTGGATATGGCGAAGGGCATCGGAATCTTTCTGGTGATCCTGGGACATATCGAATATATACAGGAGGACACCCTGAAATGGCTCTCGTCCTTTCATATGCCACTCTTTTTCGTGGTGGGCGGGATTCTGGTGTATCTGAGACGGGATACGGGCCGGACGGCATTCGAGACCATCGGCAGCCGGATCCGGGGCGTCCTGACGCCTTATCTGTCCTTTTCCCTGATGCTGCTGGTCATGAATACCATCACCAGTATCCGAAATCCGGAGACCCTTTCCGGGACGACACTCGCAAGGCAGTATCTAGATACGTTTACCGGTTATGGCGTGCATATCCTGTGGTTTTTACCGGCCTATTTTATCGCGGGAGCCGTGTTCGCGCTGCTTCAGGGCATGCGGGAATGGAAGCGGAATCTGGCAATTATCCTGCTGGCCCTTGGCGCTTACGGCCTTTCCGCCGGACTGGGGCTTGATCAGTATGTGACCTGGGAATGCAGCCTGGGTGGATATATCGGTTACGATTTGCTTATCACGATGCTTCGGGGTCTTCTGGCCCTGCCGTTTCTGCTGATGGGCTGGTATCTGGTGAAGATTCCGAAGGGCTGGTATACGCTTTTGCTGATTCCGGGAAGCCTGCTGGCACTCCGGTCGCCCGTGTTTGATCTGCATTATCTGTATGTGCATCCGGTGCATTATCTGAACGCGTTTTTATGCTGCGCCGGGATCATCAGCCTGGTAAAAGCCCTTCCGGTGAACCGCGTACTTTGCTGGCTTGGCCGGAATTCCCTGGTGATTATGTGTACACACGCCACCTTTCTGGTGATATACTATGTGTCGTTAGGCATGTTTTTTATCAAAAAATGGATACCAATGTCCCAGCCTGTGTTCAATCTGGGCGTTGCAATATTGGTCTGTGCCGCGGAGGTTCCGGTTGTCCGGATCTTCAACCGTTGGTTCGGACGTCTCATTGGGAGGTCATCAAAATGAAAGTCGTTACATTGGATGAGAATAGCAAACAAAATCTCTTGGATGAGCTGTTGAAGCGAAGCCCCAACCATTACGGGGAGTTTACCGAACGGGTCAACGCCATCATTGAAGATGTTAAAAAGAATAAAGACGCAGCCCTCTTTTCCTATACGGAGCGGTTCGACGGGGCGAAGCTTGACGCTTCCACTATCCGCGTCACCAAAGAGGAGATCGAGGAGGCTTACCGGGAAGTAGATCCGAAGCTTCTGGATGTCATCAAAAAAGCTCTGGTCAATATCCGTAGCTATCACGAGAAGCAGCGCCGCTACAGTTGGTTTGACAGCAAGCCGGACGGCACTCTGCTTGGTCAGAAAATCGGGTCTATCGCCTCCTGCGGCGTCTATGTGCCCGGCGGCAAGGCGGTCTATCCGTCTTCCGTTCTGATGAACGTGGCGCCGGCCAAAGTGGCAGGCGTAGACCGCATTGTTATGACCACACCGCCCGGAAAGGACGGTAAGGTATCTCCGAATACTTTGGTGGCTGCCTGCGAGGCGGGCGTGGATGAGATCTACAAGGTGGGCGGAGCCCAGGCCATCGCAGCCCTGGCCTTTGGTACGGAGAGTGTGCCGAAGGTAGACAAGATTGTAGGCCCCGGCAATATCTATGTGGCCCTGGCGAAAAAGGCCGTTTATGGTTATGTAAGCATTGACTCCATCGCAGGCCCCAGCGAGATTCTGGTGCTGGCCGACGAGACCGCGAATCCCCGTTATGTGGCGGCCGATCTCTTATCCCAGGCGGAACATGACGAGATGGCGTCCGCAATTCTGGTGACTACCAGTAAGGAGCTGGCGGACAAAGTACAGGTGGAGATCGAGGATTTTGTACAGAAGCTGTCCAGAAAAGCGATTCTGGAGAAATCCCTGGAAAATTATGGATATATTCTGATTGCGGAGAATCTAGACGAGGCCATTGCGGCGGCCAACGAGATCGCCAGCGAGCATCTGGAGATCGTCACAAAGGATCCCTTCCAGGTGATGACCAAGATTAAGAACGCAGGCGCGATTTTCATCGGAGAAAATTCCAGCGAGCCCCTTGGGGACTATTTCGCGGGACCGAACCACATCTTGCCGACCAACGGTACGGCGAAGTTCTTCTCCCCGCTTAGTGTAGACGATTTTATGAAGAAATCCAGTATCGTCTATTATTCCAGAGAAGCTCTGGAGGCCGTGCATGAGGATATCGAGACCTTTGCGAAAGCAGAGCAGCTGACCGCCCATGCCAATTCCATCGCCGTACGGTTTGAAAAGAAGGAGGACTAGCATATGGAACGAATCGCAAGTCTTTCCAGAACTACGAAAGAAACGGATATCGCCATCACCCTGAATCTGGATGGCAACGGAAAAGCGGATATCTCCACGGGCATTGGCTTTTTCGATCATATGCTGAACGGTTTTTCCCGGCACGGACTCTTTGATCTGACCTGTCAGGTGAAGGGGGATCTGGAGGTGGACTGCCATCATACCATCGAGGATACGGGCATCGTGCTGGGGCAGGCGATCCGGAAGGCGGTGGGAGATAAGAAGGGCATCGTGCGCTACGGCACCTGCATTCTTCCCATGGACGAAGCGTTGGTACTCTGCTCCCTGGATTTATCCGGACGTCCCTATTATGTGTCTGACGCAGAGTTTCCGACAGAAAAGGTAGGAGAAATGGACACCCAGATGGTGAAGGAGTTTTTCTACGCCATTTCCTATAGCGCCGGTATGAACCTGCATTTCAAAATGCTCTCCGGCAGCAACAGCCATCACATGATTGAGGGCATGTTTAAGGCCTTTGCCAAGGCCCTCGACATGGCGACCACACAGGACCCGAGAATTACAGACGTATTATCTACGAAAGGAAGTCTTTGATATGAGTGAAAAAAATATAGCAGTCATCCGGCTTCTGGCCGGAAAGGTGCAGGGAGAGCAGGCAGATAAGGACGGGGATGTCCTGGCACGCTATTACAGTGATAATGGAGCGGATGAGATTCTGGTCTTTGATCTGTCCGATACAGACGCGGATCACGACCTGTCCATCGGAGCCCTGAAAGAAATCTGCCGCGCGGTAGAGGTGCCGGTGAAGGCCGGCGGCAGAATCAAACGGCTGGAAGATGTAAAGAAAATTCTCTATGCGGGTTGCGAGAAAGTCATTCTAAATTATGGCCGACAGGAGAATATCGATCTGACCGAGGAGGCTTCCAAACGCTTCGGCAAAGAGAAGATCGCGGCCTGCGTGGACAGCTCCGACGTGGTCAGCGCTCCGGCAGCTCTGATTGAGGAGTATGTAAGCGAACTCATTTATCTGAACGAGATCGCCCCCTTCGTGGAGAAGGTCCGTCCCTTAAGCTGCAATATGGAATGGTCCGAGTTCAAGCTGGGTCCCGACGGCCTGGTTCCGGTGGTGGTACAGGATTACCGCACGGATGAGGTGCTGATGGTGGCTTATATGAGCGAGGAATCCTTCCATAAGACCATCGAAACCGGAAAGATGACCTATTGGAGCAGAAGCCGTCAGGAGCTCTGGGTAAAGGGAATGACCAGCGGCCACTACCAGTATGTGAAGGAGCTGGTGGTAGACTGCGACTGCGACACCATACTGGCAAAGGTATCCCAGACCGGAGCAGCCTGCCATACGGGCAACAAGTCCTGCTTCTTCCATGAGATCGCGAAAACCGATTATAAGAATACGAATCCCTTAAAGGTCTTTGAGAATGTATACAAGGTCATCGCAGATCGTAAGGTACATCCGAAGGAGGGTTCCTATACCAATTACCTCTTCGACAAGGGAATCGACAAAATCCTGAAGAAGGTGGGAGAGGAAGCCACCGAACTGGTCATTGCGGCAAAGAATCCGGATCCGGAGGAAATCAAGTACGAGATGTCGGATCTTCTCTATCATGCCATGGTTCTGATGGTGGAGCGGGGCGTGACCTGGGAGGATATTACGTCGGAGCTGGCGAACCGATAAACAAAGAAGAAAACCATGGCTAATAACCGCCGATTTCCATAGAATACTTTCCTACAGGGAATTTCTAAAAAGAGTAACTATCGGATATGAGGTATCTGGACTTGGATGAATGGCAGTTCTGATTCTGGAACGGATTTCATACTGTGTAGTAATTCCCATAAAATAAAAGGCGGTAATCAAATATGAAAAAATCAGAAAGACAGGGCGGGCAGTACCGACAGCTTCTTCTGGCGCAGCGAGGGCAGGCCCCGGCGTCGGAGGAGCCGACCGGACGAATCTGGATCCGGATTCGCTTTTATGTCTGTCTCTGTCTTTTTGCGGCGTATGTGCTGCTGGATTACAGCCAGGCAAATGTTGCTTCCTGGAATAGCGAACGCATCTGCCGGGAAGTGGAGCGGGATTACTCAGAACAATTAAACCTAGATCTGAATCAGCTTCTAAGCCGGGCGGCGTCCACCATACGGATTTCCGGTTCCTGAGGCAGTGTCCTTAGACAGGGCAGAGATTTTCTATACTTTAGATTGTATACAGGATTTTAACGAATGAAAGAATCTTTTCGATTTGCATTTTTGAAAACCATCCCGGTTATGCTGGGATATTTATTTCTGGGACTGGCCTTCGGCCTGCTCCTGCAGGAAGCCGGTTACAGTTTCTGGTGGGCGCTTCTGATCAGCGCTATTGTCTACGCCGGTTCCATTCAGTTCGTACTGGTAAGCTTTCTGACCGCCGGGACAAGTCTTCCGGTGGTGGCTGTGATGACTTTACTTATCAACAGCCGCCACGCTTTTTACGGCCTGACCTTCATCGAAAAATTCAAGGCCATGAAATCCAGACCCTATATGATCTTCTCCCTGACGGACGAGACCTATTCCCTGTTGTGCTCCTTAAAGGTGCCGGAGGGAATGGATGAAAAGAAAGTCATGTTCCTGATTTCCCTGCTGGATCAGATCTACTGGATCATCGGTTCTGTGGTGGGCGCGGCTCTGGGACAGGTTCTGCCCTTCGATATGACGGGCATTGATTTTGCCATGACGGCGCTCTTTGTGACCATCTTTGTGGATCAGTGGAGAGAAGCGAAGAGCCATCTGCCCGCAGTCATTGGTCTTATCAGCTCGGTGATCTGCCTTCTGATCTTCGGCGGCAGTAATTTTATCCTGCCTTCCCTGATTATTACGGTGACAATTCTCATGGCCTTGCAAAAAAGACTGGAAGGAAAGGTGGAAAATACATGACAGCAACGCAAGCATTTGTTATAATTCTGGTGACGGCTGTCTGCACACTGATCACCCGGCTTGCTCCTTTCGTGCTTTTTGGAGGGAACAAGGAGATGCCGAAAGCAGTCAACTACCTGGGTGCCATTCTGCCCCCGGCGATTATGGCGACCCTGGTGGTCTATTGTCTGAAGGGCGCAGATCTCTTTTCCGCCACACACGGCATCCCGGAGTTCACAGCCACGCTTCTGACGGCGCTTTTACACGTCTGGAAGCGGAATGTGCTTTTAAGCATTGCGGCAGGAACCTTCTGCTATATGCTCTTAGTGCAGCTGATGTAACTGTTCAGTTCCTTCACAGTTACGCTGCAAAATCCATATAAAATCGGCTTCGCCGATGGGATTTTGCACTCCTGAATCACTTTCTTACGGAGCTAGACATCCAGTGGATGTCTGTTCAGCTCCGACCGAAACGAAGTGTAGACCTTCAGCAGCGAGTGCTTCAGGCTGTAATGAACTTTTTTTAAATAACGAATTTAAATAAACGGATTTAAAGTAGGAAAGACATGAATTTTAATCATTTAAAACAGAACAAAAAGAAACTTTTTCTGGCAGCGGCAGTCCTGTGGCTGCTTGTTTGCGTATTTGTGACACCGGTATTTACCACCGTGACATTGACCTTTGAAAGCGATCCCCACGGTGAAGTAGTGACGACTGTCTTTGCCGGTTCCGGGGCGAATATAACTGCCCGGGACGACCATCACCGGGTGATGGTGAACGGTGTGGCGCGGGTTTTCTATGGCGATCTCCAGTATGGCAGACATTGCTCTCTGAAGCGGATCGATCCGCTGGATCAGCATTATTCTACGGGAGAGCCGCTGACCATTACGGGGCTTACCGTGAAGAAAAATGGCATTCAGACTGTGGCGCTTACCGGAGACGAGCTGCGGACTTATTTTACAGTGAATGGGGATCTGGAGCTGATAGGAGAGGAAGGCTTTACCTTCCGTGTGACCGGCGAGGATTCCCAGATGCTTCCGACGGACGCATTCCAAGCACTGTACGCCCGGACGCCCCTTGCGGCGCGACTTCTGGGCGGGCTTGGAAGCGGTCTCCTGCTGGTACTGGCTATTCTTCTGGTGCACTGGTTTGTGCGGGCCATCGCGGAACAAAGTCTCTTTTTTAAACTAACCTCCTGCGTACTGTTCGGCGGACTTTTTGCGGCTACTCTGATGACGGTTTTTACCGGCTTCTGGAATCCCTTTTATCTGAATCCGGACGAATATCATACCCTGTCGGCGGTAAATTATTATTTTTCCCATTTCATGCCGCCGGATATGCGGGATCCGGAGATCCTTGATTCTTACGCCATCTATGGCACTACCAGACACAGTGAATGGACGGTGTTTTATTTTCTGACCGCGAAAATTGGCCAGTTTTTCTCGGATCCGATTATCCGGGTACGGTTTTTTACGACAGTGACCTTCTGCGTCATGGCAGGGATCGCACTGAAAAATGTAAAAAAGAACTGGGCGCTTTTTGCCATGCTGCTTCTGACGCCCCAGGTATGGTATTTGTTTTCCTACTGTACTTCAGATTCCCTGGACTTCTTCGTAAGCTTCCTGTGTATGTATCAGGTCATGAAAAAGGACAGTATGCTGAACCGGGTGCTGGACGGACCCTTTTGTAAAAAGCAGCTGCTTTCCATGGCGCTTCTGGGGCTGCTGTTTGTGCAGCCGCTGTGGGGCAAGCCTACCTTTTACGTGGTGCTCATCTTCATTTTCCTGGTGCTGCTGATCCGGCTGTTCTATACGCCGAAGGAGGAGCAGAAGGTCCTACTGTATAAATATCTCGGTATCGTGGGTTTTACCCTTGGCATCTTCGCCATCCGATATATGATTACAGATTTTCCGTACTACGGTCTGTTTGGAAAATATCAGGTCTATATGGATATGATGGAGCAGACGGCATTGCCCGAATACAAGCTTTCCACCCCGGCACTGGAGAGAGCGTATTCCATGAGCTTTATGGAAAAGGGCGTTACCCTGGGAGAGCTTCTGACCGGCTTTGATTTCAATAAAAATCTGTTCCGCACCTTTGCGGGCTTCTTCGGCTCTTACGCATTCGGCGCGCGGGACTGGTATTATACAGTTATGGCCATTCTCTATCTGGCGATCATCGGATATCTGCTGGCACGGGCTTACCGGAAAAAGGACTCCCGAACCTGGTGGGAGATTGGTGCGGCGGCCTTGTCTCTGTTCATTCAGTACGCGCTGATTGTATACAATGCCTGGGTGGTGGACTTCCAGCCTCAGGGACGTTACCTGCTGCCGATTGTGTTCTATGCGGCCTACCTGATTCATCGGGCGGACTGCGAAGGGAAGAGTAAGGTGCTGCGGATATTACTGTGTCTGACCTGTCTCTTGTCCCTGTACAGCTTCTATACCGTGGGCATTCCGAATCTGGTGTCGGTGCACGGAATACAGGCGTAACTGAAAGTCCGAAATAAAATGCGGCACCAGGAATATACTTATATGCCTTGACACAGGCGAATGAAGGAGAAACATAGGTTATGATCTGGTTGAAAGACAAACGAACTTGGATTCTGCTTGGCTTCTATGGAGTCCTGGCGATTCTTTTTCATATGTTCTGGCTGAAGCTAGGCGGCGGGGACGATTACTACTTTATGACCTGCCTTGATGATACAAGCTTCGGCGCATTCATGGTGAAGCGCTGGTATGGCTGGTCCTCCCGGCTTGTGATCGAGGGCGTGCTGGTGCTGGTACTGCAGCAACCCATCTGGGTCTGGAAGGTGCTGGATATTCTGGTGTCGGTGCTGATTGCGTGGCTGTTGTGCGGATTTTTCTGCAGCGGCTATGGGAAACATGGAAGTGGAAGCAGTATCCAGACTGACAAAAACACTTTGTCTGGGACTTGGACGGCTGTTCCGCTTACATCCCTGATTCTGTTCCTCTGCCTCCTCCTTTCCTATGATTTTACGGAAATGGATTCGGCTGGCTATATGACCACAACCATCAATTACTGGTGGCCTCTGGCAGCTCTTCTGGTGGCTGCGCTGCCCCTGTACCTCTGGTATCAGGACGGTGCCTGCAAAAAAGGGTTCTATGTCCTCGGTGCCTTTGCGGCCATCTTTGCCATCAATCAGGAGCAAATCTGCGCCATGGCCCTATTGGCCTGCCTGTATCTGCTTATTACAGATAAACTACGGGGCCGGAAGACGAATCCCTATCTGTACCTGCTGCTGACCCTGTCCATATTTTTTGCCGTCTGCGTCGTCATCTGCCCCGGCAATGCGGCACGCAAGGCCTCTAACATTGATTTCTGGTTCCCGGCCTACGCCGGTTTCAGCCTGGTTCAGAAAATACTGCTTGGCTGGTACAGCCTGTTAAAGACGCTGTATCAGGATCTGAATCTGCCGTATCTTCTGATGACCATGATTCTTCTGGCTGCCGTATGGAAGAAGCAGAGAAGCCTCCCGGCGCGCGTAATCGCAGCGATTCCGCTGCTTTCGAACCTGGGGCTTCTGGGCGTCCTGCTCTTTGGAAGATACAGGGAGTACCCATGGGTACACCTGATTCTCCATGTATTTGACTTTGATCAGCCTGTGGTATATTATCAGGGAAGCCTGCCGGATTCTGTACGGATCCTGCTGCTTGTATACACGCTCTGCTGCGTCTGTGTGGTAATTTCCCTGTTCCTCATCTGGGGCAGGACAAAACGTTTCATGGACACGCTGGCACTCCTCGTCATTGCCTCCGCCTCCAAGATCAGTATGGGCTTGTCGCCTACAGTCTGGGCCTCCTCGGAGCGCACTAGTATTTTCCTGGATTTCGGATTTATTCTGTTGGGAATGCTGGCGGTACAGGAGCTGGAACGGGCGACCGAAACACCAGGAACACAGGCCGACAACAGCCTGTAAAATATAAGAAATCAGAGAGGTATTTATGAAAAGATTAGCTCTATCAGATGAAATTTTATTAAAAATAGATAAACCGGCCCGGTATCTTGGAAACGAGATCAACGCGGTAATGAAAGACCGGAACGCAGTGGACGTCCGTTTTGCCATGTGCTTCCCGGACGTCTACGAGATCGGCATGTCCCACTTAGGCATTCAAATTCTGTATGACATGTTCAATCAAAGAGAGGACGTCTGGTGTGAACGCGTCTATTCTCCCTGGACCGATCTGGATAAAATCATGCGGGAGCAGAACATTCCCCTGTTTGCCCTGGAATCCCAGGATCCCATTCGGGAGATGGACTTTCTTGGAGTGACCCTCCAGTACGAAATGGCATACACGAATGTCCTGCAGATTCTGGATCTGAGCCAGATCCCTCTTTACGCAAAGGACCGTACCTGGGACGACCCCATTGTCATCGGAGGCGGCCCCTGTGCTACCAACCCGGAGCCCCTGGCCGATTTCTTCGACCTCTTTTACATCGGTGAAGGAGAAACCTCCTATTTTGCCCTTCTGGACGCGTTCAAGGCCTCCAAAGCGGCAGGGGAGAGCCGTGTACAATTCCTGGAGCGTGCGGCGGAAATCCCGGGAATCTATGTGCCTTCGTTCTATGATGTGACGTATAACGAGGACGGAACCCTTGCGTCCATGGAGTCCAACAATCCCCATGCGCCCGCAAAGGTTCAAAAGCAGGTGGTTACAGATCTGACCCATACCTTTTATCCGAAGAAGCCGCTGGTTCCGTTTATTAAGGTCACCCAGGATCGTGTAGTGCTGGAAATTCAGCGCGGCTGCATCCGTGGCTGCCGCTTCTGTCAGGCCGGTATGCTGTACCGTCCTATCCGGGAGCGCTCTCTGGAGATGCTTACGGAGGCTGCAACCGAAATGCTCCGGAATACCGGACATGAGGAAATCTCCTTAAGCTCTTTAAGCTCCAGTGATTACAGTCATTTACCGGAGCTGGTAAATTTTCTCATCGACACCTTTGGAAATAAAGGCGTCAACATTTCCCTGCCATCCCTTCGTATCGACGCCTTTTCCCTGGACGTCATGAGCAAGGTACAGGATATCCGCAAGAGCAGCCTGACCTTTGCGCCGGAGGCCGGTTCCCAGCGTCTCCGGGACGTGATCAACAAGGGGCTGACCGAGGAAATCATTCTGGAAGGAGCCGGACAGGCCTTTGAGGGCGGCTGGCAGAAGGTGAAGCTTTACTTTATGCTGGGACAGCCCACGGAGACGGTAGAAGATGAGAAGGCTATCGCATGGCTGGCTGAAAAGATTGCGAAACGGTACTATGAGATTCCCAAGGATAAGCGGAATGGCAAATGTCAGATTACCGTCAGCACCTCCTTTTTTGTGCCGAAACCCTTTACGCCCTTCCAGTGGGCGCGCATGTGTACCAAGGAGGAGTTCCTAGATAAGGCATATATTGTCAACAGCGAAATCAAAGCCCAGCTCAATAAAAAGAGTATCAAATATAACTGGCATGAGGCGGACGTAACGGTGCTGGAGGGAATCCTGGCCCGGGGCGACCGGCGGGTGGGAGCTTCCCTGCTTGCGGCCTACCGCAAGGGCTGCCTCTTCGATTCCTGGAGCGAATGCTTCGATAACGACAAGTGGCTTCAGGCCTTTGAAGAGACCGGTCTGGATATTCCGTTCTACACGACACGTCATCGCGATGAAAACGAGCGGTTCCCCTGGGACTTTATCGACATCGGCGTTACCAAAAAATTTCTGTTGCGGGAGTGGAAGCGCGCTCACGAAGAGACCGTGACGCCCAACTGCCGTCAGCAGTGCCAGGGCTGTGGCGCAGGCAGCTATCACGCAGGCTGCTGTCCCACAGCGGCGATGGTTACAGGAGGTGAAAACGCATGAAAATCCGCATTAAATTCCGTAAATACGGTATCATGAAATTTATCGGCCATCTGGATATCATGCGTTATTTCCAGAAGGCCATGCGCCGGGCAGATATCGATATCTGTTATTCCGCAGGCTTCAGCCCCCATATGATCATGTCCTTCGCCTCTCCCTTAGGCGTAGGCCTTACCAGTGACGGCGAGTACCTGGACATTGAGATTGGAAATGAACTGTCCTCCGAAGCGGCAGTCAAGCGGCTGAACGGGGTTATGGCTGAGGGCGTGGAGGTTCTTTCCTTCCGGAAGATCCCCGAGGAAAAGTCCGCCAACGCCATGTCCCTGGTAGCGGCTGCCGATTACGAGGTTCGTTTCCGGGAAAACAGCCTGCCTGAGGGCTGCGTCTTTGGAAATGGCCTGGAGGAAAAATGGGCGGCGTTCTGCGCACAGGAACAGATTCTGGTCACCAAAAAGACGAAAAAGGGAGAGCGGGAGCTGGATTTGAAGCCCCTGATTTATAAGTCTCGTTGTCAGGAGGATTCCATTTTCCTGCAGCTTTCTGCCGGCAGCGCGGAGAATGTAAAGCCGGAGCTGGTATTGGAGGCTTTTGCGGCTTACGCCGGCTTTACCCTTCCGGAATTTGCCCTTCTGCTTCACCGGAAGGAGCTGTACGCGAATCTGGTGGCTGAGGGAGAACCCCGCAGACTGGTATCACTGGAAGATCTGGGAGAAGAATTTTAATGGAACCGACAGAGCTCATCAAGGAGCAGACAACAAGCGGTACTTTTTTAGTTTCCACCCTTTCGGTCAGAGGCGTGGAGCGTACTGTTTACGCTTTCTATGAAAATGGATCCGCGGCCGAGCTTTCCTGCCTGCCCTCCGGCGGCAACTCTATCCTGGGCAATATCTATGTGGGCAAGGTAAAAAACATTGCCGCCAACATCAACGCCGCTTTTATCGAGATAGGGGATGGGCAGCTCTGTTATTACGCCCTGGACGCCGGGGAAACGCCTGCTTTTACTACGCCGAAGAAAAAGAAGGAGCTGGCAGCCGGAGACGAGCTTCTGGTCCAGGTGAGCCGGGAGGCCGTGAAAACGAAAGCTCCTACCGTCAGCGGAAACCTGAATTTCGCAGGAAAATACCTGGTTCTCACCAGCGGGAAACGACATCTGGGACTTTCCTCCAAATTGACACCTGCCGAAAGAGAACGGCTCCGGGCGATCGCGGAGCCCTTTCTGGGCGATGATTTCGGTATCATCGTCCGTACCAATGCGGCCGGAATTTCCGAAGAGGATTTACGCCAGGAGCTGAAAGAGCTGACAGAAACCTATCGCCGCACCGTGGAAACCGGTCGGAACCAGACCTGTTTTTCCCTTGTATACAGAGAACCCTCCGCCTATACTGCCAGATTGCGGGGACTGCGGACCGACAGCTTTGATAAGATTCTGACGGATCGGCCGGAGATATACGAAGAGCTACGGGATTACCTGACGCTCCACCAGCCGGAGGATTTGCCAAAGCTTGAGTTTTATGAAAAAACAGCCCCTTCCCTGGATAGCGTCTATGGGCTCTCCAAAGCCCTGGAGGACGCCCTGAAGGAGCGGGTATGGCTCAAATCCGGCGGCTATCTGGTTATCCAGCCTACGGAGGCTCTGACCGTCATAGACGTGAACACCGGCAAATACACAGGCAAAAAGAAAAAATCGGACACCTTTTTGAAAATCAATCTGGAGGCCGCCAGGGAAGCAGCCCGCCAGCTGCGTCTCCGGAATCTGTCCGGTATTATCGTAGCGGACTTTATCGACATGGATCGGGAGGAGGATAACCGGACATTACTGTCTGTGCTTGCCTCCGAATTAAAACGGGATCCGGTTAAAGCCACGCTGGTGGATATGACGCCTCTGGGACTGGTGGAAATCACCCGGAAAAAGATCCAGAAAACACTGGCAGAGCAGGTGCAGGAGTAGGTGCGTATTCCCAAAAAATCCGTAAAATAATTTTAAAATATCTTGACAGAGACAAATCATCCTGTTATTATATTAAAGATGCCGCACAACGAGGTATAAGTATGTGCATTTTCAGTTATGCTGAAAGGCATGTCACCGAAATTGGCGAGTAATTATATTAGGAGGTGCCACAGGATGTACGCAATTATTGCAACAGGTGGTAAACAGTACAAAGTATCTGAAGGCGACGTGATCAAGGTTGAGAAGCTTGGCGTTGCAGCTGGTGAGAAGTATAAGTTCGATCAGGTTCTCGCAGTTGGCGGAGATTCTCTGACCGTAGGTACACCGACTGTAGCAGGAGCTACTGTAACTGCATCTGTAATCGGTGATGGTAAGGGCAAGAAAGTCATCGTTTACAAGTACAAGAGAAAATCTGGATATCACAAAAAGAATGGTCACAGACAGCAGTACACGGAAGTGAAGATCGAGAAGATCTCCGTAAGAAAGCCGCGTGCGAAGAAAGCTGACACTGAAGCAGCAGACGCTGAGTAATTGTCATGATAACCGTTACCATATATAAGAAATCCAATCAGTATCTGGGGTTTGATATCAATGGACATGCCGGATACGCGGAGGAGGGTTCCGATATCATCTGTGCAGCGGTCAGTGTACTTTCACTGAATACGCTGAACTCTATCGAGGCCTTCACAGAGGATGAATTTTCCGGAGAACAGGAGGACGGGTCGCTGACCTGTACGTTCCCGGAGCCTTTATCCGAGAAAGCCGCACTTTTGATGGATTCCATGGTACTTGGGCTGACAGACATTCAAAAAAGCTATGGGAAACCATATATCAGGATTGTATTCAAGGAGGTGTAATACCATGTTACAGATGAACCTTCAGTTATTCGCTCATAAAAAGGGAGTAGGTTCTACAAAGAACGGCAGAGATTCCGAGTCCAAGAGACTGGGAGCTAAGAGAGCCGACGGACAGTTCGTAAAGGCCGGAAACATTCTTTACAGACAGCGCGGAACCAAGATTCACCCGGGTGTGAACGTAGGACGCGGTGGCGATGATACACTGTTTGCTCTGACCGACGGAATCGTAAGATTCGAGAGAAAGGGAAGAGATAAGAAGCAGGTTTCTATCGTTCCGGTAGCAGCAGAATAAGTTGGTTATGAAAGGCTTCAAGTCGGAAAGATTTGAAGCCTTTTTTACCATTTTAATTTTCGGAGATTTATTATATGTTTGCAGACAGAGCAAAGATTTTGATCCGTTCCGGTAAGGGCGGAGACGGACATGTCAGCTTCCGACGGGAGCTGTACGTACCAAACGGCGGTCCGGACGGCGGAGACGGCGGACGGGGCGGAGACGTCATTTTTGAAGTAGACGAGGGACTGAATACCCTCTATGAGTACCGTCACAAAAGAAAGTTTAAGGCACAGGACGGCGAAGAAGGCGGAAAACGACGCTGCCACGGTAAGGACGGCAGCGATATTATATTAAAGGTTCCGGAAGGAACCATCATCAGAGAAGCAGAGAGCGGAAAGGTCATCGCGGATATGTCCGGTGAAAACCGCAGACAGGTGATCCTCCAGGGTGGCCGTGGCGGCGCCGGCAATATGCATTTTGCCACTTCCACCATGCAGGTTCCCAAGTATGCCCAGCCGGGCGTACCGGCTCAGGAGCTGGAGGTTCTTCTGGAGCTGAAAGTGATCGCGGACGTGGGACTGGTCGGATTTCCGAACGTGGGAAAATCTACGTTCTTATCCCGTGTGACCAATGCGCAGCCGAAGATCGCCAACTATCATTTCACCACACTGAACCCGAATTTGGGCGTGGTGGATCTTCAGGGCGCTCCGGGCTTCGTGATTGCGGATATTCCGGGACTGATTGAGGGCGCTTCCGAGGGCATGGGCCTGGGACATGAATTTCTGCGCCATATTGAGCGTACCCGTGTGCTGATTCACATTGTAGACGCGGCATCCACCGAGGGACGGGATCCGGTAGCGGATATCTATGCCATCAACAAGGAGCTGGAGGCCTACAATGAAGAAATCGCGGCCCGCCCGCAGGTCATTGCAGCCAATAAAATTGACGCCCTGGGCGACGACGAGGAGCCCATTCAGCGTCTGAAGGACGAATTTGAGCCCAAGGGAATCCGGGTATTCCCCATATCCGCAGTGGCCGGAAAAGGTCTGAAGGAGCTTCTCTACTATGTGAGAGAGCTGTTAGACCAGGCACCCCAGGAAGCTATCGTTTTTGAACAGGAATTCTTCCCGGGCGAAGAGCTGGTATACGAAAACCTTCCCTATACCGTTGCCAAATCCGAGGAAGAAGAGGGCGTATTTATCGTGGAAGGCCCGCGTATCGAAAAGATGCTGGGTTATACCAATCTGGATTCTGAGAAAGGCTTTGCTTTCTTCCAGAACTTCCTGAAAAACACAGGCATCCTGAAGGAGCTGGAACAGGCCGGCATTCAGGAAGGCGATACCGTCCGAATGTACGGACTTGCATTCGAATACTTTCGTTAGGCAATGAGCAGTGCGTGGACGAAAGTCAGCTGGCTGACGTTGTGCTTGCACATAAGGCAGACGGTTGACTTTTGGACACATAGGGCGAAGCCCGCGAGCGAAACGGAGCGTAGCGGCAAGGTGAGCCCGGAGGGCGAGAGAGTGCCCTGGGGCAAGTTGAGCCCGCACTGCGGTATAAATATAAGACAAAAGGAGACACCATGACAAGTAAACAGCGTGCTTATTTAAAAGGCCTTGCGATGACCATGGACCCGATTTTCCAGGTGGGCAAATCCTCTGTCACACCGGAATTTACCAAGGCTGTGGACGAAGCGCTGACTGCCAGAGAGCTGATTAAGCTCAGCGTTCTGCAGAACTGCGCCGACGATCCCCGAGAGATCGCAGAGGTTATCGCCGACCGCACCCGCTCTCAGGTGGTGCAGGTTATCGGCAAGAAGATCGTGCTGTATCGCGAAAATACAGACGAAAAGTATAAGAAAAAGAAGATTCTTCTTCCGTTATAAATAATTTTCAGACACAGTATACATGGAAAGGCGGTTATTATCATGGAGCCTACGCGAAAAAAGGTCGGTATTCTTGGTGGAACCTTCGATCCGATTCATACCGGACATCTGATTCTGGCCGAAGCGGCCTACGAATCCTTTTCCCTGGACTATGTGCTGATTATGCCAAATGGCAATCCGCCCCACAAGGCCGGTCAGGTGAACGCCAGTATGGCAGACCGCACCCACATGGCCGAGCTTGCGGTGTCTGACAATCCCCATCTTAAGGTATCTGATTTCGAGAAGACGCCACAGGATTATCATTATACCTATGCGACCCTGGAATTTCTGAAACGGAAGCACCCGGATACAGATTATTATTTTATCCTGGGAGCGGATTCCCTGGTGCATTTTCACACCTGGATGGAACCCAAGCGCATCTGCGACGCCTGCAGCATTCTGGCAGCCACCCGGGATCATATGGAAAGTGAGGCTTTGACCAGGCGCATTCAGGAGCTTTCCGGGATGTTCGGCGCTCATATCTATCCCATGGAGACGCCCAACATCGACATTTCCTCCAATATGATCCGAGAGCGCGTCCACAACGGCCGTTCCATCCGGTATTATGTGCCTGCCGCGGTGGAGGAATATATTTACAAACAGGGATTATACAGTCCGGCTTAAGGAGTACCAAGTATGATGAAGAATTATGATATGAAATCCTATCAGAAAAAGCTGAAGCGGGAGATGGACGAGGGACGTTACCAGCACACGCTGGGCGTCATGTATACCTCTGCCGCGCTGGCCATGCGCTATGAGTACGATATTCAGAAGGCGCAGATGGCGGGACTTCTTCACGACTGTGCCAAATGCATTCCCAATGGAAAGAAATTAAAGCTGTGTGAGAAGCACAACATTCAAATCACAGAGGTGGAGCGGCGCAATCCTTTTCTGCTACATGCAAAGCTTGGGGCTTTTCTGGCCATGCATGAATACGGCATTGACGACAAGGAGATTGTCAGCGCTATCTTAAATCATACAACCGGTAAACCAAATATGTCATTGCTCGACAAGATCGTCTATGTGGCGGACTACATCGAGCCTCGCCGGAACAAGGCACCGAATCTGACGGAGGTACGGAAGCTTGCATTCATTGACTTGAATGAAGCTTTGTATAAGATTCTGTCTGATACGCTGTCCTATCTGGACGATGGCCCGGGCGAGGTGGACGAGATGACAGTCAAAGCCTATGAATATTACAAGACAAAGCGTGAGGAGGCAAACCATGACACAGAAGCAGTCTAAGGAAATGGCGCGTCTGGCTTATCAGGCCATGGAAGACAAGAAAGCGCGTGATATCCGTATCATTGATATTTCGGAAATTTCCGTTCTGGCCGATTATTTTCTGATTGCCAGCGGTTCCAATAAAAACCAGGTGCAGGCTATGGTGGACAACGTGCAGGAGGAGCTCCATAAGGCAGGCTTCGTCCCAAAGCAGGTGGAGGGCTATAACAGCGCCAACTGGATCCTGCTGGATTATGGCGATATCATCATTCATGTGTTCGATGAAGAAAATCGTCTGTTCTATGATCTGGAGCGTATCTGGAGAGATGGATCTGTCATTACCGCCGAGGATCTGGAGGCGTAAAAATGAGTAAAATCGAAAAGGTGACAAAGACCACCGACAACCGCTTCCTGAATATGTACGACCTGGATACTGTTACCAAAACCGGCCACAAGGCGCTCTACCATGTGGCGTCCAGGGCAAAGGATGTCTCCGAGCTGAAACTGAATACTCATATTAATAAGCCGGACGGCGTCATTATCTACGCCCTCTATGGAGAGAAGCGGGATCGGGTAGTTTTAATTCGCCAGTATCGCTTCAGCATCGGCGATTATATTTATGAGTTTCCGGCAGGACTGGTGGACGAAGGTGAAAATTACCATCAGGCAGGCGTGCGAGAGTTGCGAGAGGAGACTGGTCTGACTTTTCATCCCATCAAAGTAGATGAGATGTACAGCCGTCCCTATTTTACCACCATCGGTATGACCGATGAGTCCTGTGCTGCAGTGTACGGAACTGCAGACGGCATGCTTTCCAGGGATGGCCTGGAGGACGGCGAGGAGATCGAAGTGGTTCTGGCAGATCGTGCGGAAATTCGAAGAATTCTGAAAGAGGAGAATGTATCTCTGATGTGCGCATATATGATGATGCATTTTCTGTATGAAGATCCGGAAAAACCTTTTGGATTTTTGAATATGAAATAAGAATTAACGTTGAGATTTTGTGATCTCAATCAGATTTTAAACCAAAAAGCTCTGTATTACAAAGGATATCCTAAATCGGGATAACCCATGTGATACAGAGCTATTTTACTCTATAGGAAATACCATATTACATGAAAGCGTGAAGGTTTTGATATGCCTGATTATTGATATTCATAATTACATTTTACCGGAAAAAACGGAACACGCCAAATACTCTGCCAAGGATCTGACAATCCGGCACGATAATCGGCGCCATGGTATCATTTTCCGGCTGAAGACGGATGTGGTCAGCTTCGCGATAGAAGGTCTTGACCGTCGCGGAATCATTGATCAAAGCTACAACCATATCGCCATTGGCCGCTGTCTGACACTGCTCCACAAGAATGGTATCTCCGTCAAAAATACCTGCATTGATCATGGACTCGCCCTTGACCTGCAGCATAAAGCACTGCTCGTTGGGCATGAATTCCATGGGTACCGGGAAGTAAGATTCCACATTTTCCACCGCCAGAATTGGCTCTCCGGCAGCCACACGGCCCACGACCGGTACATTCACCACCTCACCGCGGCGGGCGGTATTGAAGCTGTCATCGATGATTTCGATAGCGCGGGGCTTGGTGGGGTCGCGACGGATATAGCCGTTTTTTTCCAGAGTCTCCAGATGGGAATGAACGGAAGACGTGGACTTCAGTTGTACAGCTTCACAGATGTCGCGAACTGAGGGCGGATAGCCCTTATTGATAATCTGTGATTTAATATATTCAAGAATTTCGGACTGTTTTTTCGAAATTTTTCCGTAAGCCATAATTCGATTCCTCCCTGTTTCGTAAGGTCTGTATTTATTATCAGTATACCACAGGATGTATGATGATGCAAACAAATGTTTAGAAAATTTGTTCTATTTCCTCTTTAGTATACATAATAAACTTATGTATACTAAAGAGGGCGAAAGTGCTGGAATGTTATGTAAATTTTAAGAGACTTTTTCTTTTTTACTGGTATCTGATTACAGAACATGTTATAATTGTTACTGGATTATTAAATTCTACACAGGAAGGAAACTATGCAGATGAAAAAACGTTTAACCCTGATTCTGCTGACCTTATCTCTTGCAGGCGTTCTCAGCATTGCCGGCTGCGGCAAGAGTGATGAGGAAGCCACATCAGATAACACTTTTTCTACAGAGGATGAAGTGACAGCAGATGGAGCAGAGGACACGGAGAACACAGAGGAAGCGGAGGACGAGGTCGCTCCGGAAGGGATGTACCGCAGTGAGCTGACCAATGAATGGATCAGCGAAGATCTGAAGGATCAGCGTCCCATCGCAGTCATGGTAGATAATGAGAAAACAGCGCTTCCGCATTACGGTCTGACCCAGGCTGATATCATTTATGAAATGATGAATAGCACACTGAATGATCACATTACCCGCTTCATGGTTCTGGTAAAGGATTATGACAGCATCAAGCAGCTGGGAAGTGTACGAAGCGTCCGTCCCACCAACCTGATGATTGCTCCGGAATGGAACGCCATCGTATGTCATGACGGAGGCCCCTTCTACATTAATACATTCCTGAACAATCCTTATGTGGATCATTTCAGCGGAACCTTCTCCCGCGTAAAGAACGGAAAGCCCCGTGAGTTTACGGAGTATGTTCTGACTGGCGATATGAAGAAGAACTTTAAAAATAATTCCAGCATCGACCGCAATTACAATGAATATGCACCCACAGAGGCTCATTTCAAATTTGCTTCCGAGAGCAAGCCGGTGGCGCTGTCTGACGGCATCGACTGCACCCTGGTGGATCTGCCCTTCAAACACAATGGTTCTCAGCTGGATTACGATGAAGAGAGCGGCACTTACCTGTACTCCGAGTATGGCTCCAAGCACCTGGATCCGGGCAATGATAATAAGCAGCTGGCATTCAAGAACGTCATTCTGCAGAAGATGTCCTACAGCCAGCTGGATGAGCATGGTTACATGGTATGGAACTGTCTGGCCAGCGGCCAGGAAGGCTACTACATCACCAACGGCAAGGCGATTCCAATCACCTGGACCAAGAACTCTGACCTGAATCGCACCATATACCGCGATCTGAACGGTGATGAGATTACCATCAATACCGGAAAGACCTACATTGGCTTTGTAGCAGACGATGTGTGGAGCGAACTGGTAGTCGAGTAAACAACTTCAAAAATGGAACCCGCGGGTTGCAGCCTGACTGAAACCCGCGGGTTCTTTGTTGTCTTTCGATTCTTTCTTATTCTTTCCGAAGCTTCACCACATTCGCCGCGCTGCGTCTCCGGGACTCATCCTGAGCGGCATAGTGCTTCCTTGTGGTATTGACGTCCTTATGACCCAGGACATCCGCCACCAGATAAATATCGCCGGTTTCCTGGTAGAGGGTCGTGCCGTAGGTGCTACGTAGCTTATGGGGTGTGATTTTCTTCAGAGGCGTCACCTGACGGGAGTATTTCTTTACCAGGTTTTCCACGGCTTTTACGCCGATACGACGGCGCTGGGTGGAATAGAAGAGGGCATTTTCATGGCCTTCCTGGGGATTCACAAGCTTTCGGCTGCCATTGATATAATCCTTCAGCGCCTTTTCCACCTCATCACCAAAATAAACGATCATTTCTGATCCGCCTTTTCGGATGACACGGATCCCATTGGTATTGAAGTCAATATCGGTGACATCCAGCCCCACACACTCGGATACACGGATCCCGGTACCCAAAAGTAAGGTGACAATAGCCAGATCCCGATCTTTGGTCTTTTCATAATAGACCTTTTTCTGCCCGGTCAAATCGTCGCCTCCATGTTCGATAAAATCCAGAAGGCGGGCTGTCTCGTCGGGTTCCAGACGGATGATGGCTTTGTCGTGGAGCTTGGGCATGTCGACAAGGACGACGGGGTTATTTTTTATCAGTTCGTAACGATAAAGATAATTAAACAAACTACGGACGGCTGATAACTTTCTTTTCATACCGCGTTCTCCATTTGTAATATCAATTTCGCCCTGTTCTTCCTCACGTTGATATAATTTTAAATATTCTTTGTATTCCTCAATGTCAACGGTACTAATTTTATCTAAATCCTCATATGTAAAATCTGTTGTTTTATAATTTTTAAATAAAGGATTTTTCTCTACCAGAAAGCGAAAAAAAATTCGTATGTCATATCCATATGAAATTCTGGTGGTAGTAGCCATGCTCATTTCCTTTGCCCTGAAAAAATCGCTGACAAAAGAGGGCAGGGTAGTGAGCACCTCCCGCAGCCGCTGAATATTCTCCGCATCCTTCTGCTCATGGTAATTTTTGTATTTCATGATTCTGTTCATCCTTTCCATGGGTTTATTTTATCATTTATTGTGCGAAACTTCCAGAAAAGAATTGACTTTTCTGTACAAACTGCTATAATAATTCTTGTACAATTCCATATAGGGTATTAAGTGCTCAGAGGGTTTCTCAACCCGATGAGAAAAGGGAATCAGGTGTGAATCCTGAGCGATCCGGTCACTGTATTCAGGGAGTAGCCTTTGTTTGTATCCATTGTACTTTTACAGTATGAGAAGGAAAAAGGTATATGTTGATCTGTAAGTCAGGAAACCTGCTTAGTACTTGAGGAGAGACTTCCGATGAAAGTTCAGTTCCTGACAAAAAGGTATTTGCGTTATGCCTTTTTGGGGTGTCTGCTTTTGGAAGCAGGCATTTTTTGTTTATGGAATGCGCTCGATGTGGAACCGTACAGGCAGCCGGGATATGAATCTTGAACATACATTTTGATTTCTGGTCTGACAGGTCGTGACGGCATTCGGCTTGTTACGCTGGGAAGCTAAATGTACCTCACCAAAATCCCTCAAAAAGCGATATCTTGTTACCCAACGAATTCGCTTACATTATAAACCAACCCCAATATTTAATCCGGCCGCTTCAACATCTGTCTCAGTGATGTTCAGATTTTTCAATTTCTTTTCATTCGGGATTACCTGCAGCTTCCCGGTGGGGGGAATGAGAGGAGTTTGGACATTCTGGTGGCAGATGTTTTTTTGTCCTGAGTTTGTGTGACATGGATGGTGAAATCTGTAAAGGGCGCAATCCATACGATTCTTTAGACAATCTCGGTTAATCTATTCGAAAAACAAGGATTTGGCGAATAGATCTGTTTCTATAGAAATCCATGGAAATATATGATATAGATACTCTCTGCCTTTCATTCATAAAATAAGAACCCGGAAGTTTGAATCTATGAATGAATCAAACCTCCGGGTTTCTTTGGTATTATAATTTAAAAATTTTATCTTTTGTGTCCCAGTTGCAGATATGCTTTCGTACCTAAAAGAGAAGCATTTCCTCGTATGTATATCTATGTAAAACTCAGTGGTACCACTGACAAACATAGCCATGTTACAGTGCAGGCTCTTTACTTATACTCTGCGGAATAATATGGCATCACCAGATATTCTCCGGACACAATGTCGTCGGTATTGGCGAGGCCGTTGATCTGGCAAACCTCTGCGACGTAGGCAGTGCGGGATTCATACTGGTCTCCCATATATTCCGCAGCCAGATCCCACAACGTATCGCCAGCCTGAATCTCGATGTTCGTATAATACTTGTAATAGACAGTGTCAGATTCCCTTGTCTCTGCTTTAGAAAGAAAACTTCCGAACAGAAAGGCAAAGGTCAGGGCCAGGCAAAAGCCGGAAACCAGAATCATCAGATTCCTTTTTCTTTCGTGTGCTCTTCTTCTCTCATATCTCGCTTTTCTCTCGTACATAAACTGTGCCCTCCCCAGATTCTGCGCTCTCCTGCGCGTCGCATCATTCGAACATGTTTTCCGAACAACTGTTCCTTTGATACTTGTATTATAAGCCCCGAACATTCGTTTGTCAATACATATGTTCGAAAAAATAAAGAATCCCGCAAAGCAGGGTTCTTTATTTTTTCATCCAATATCTGATTATACAAAAATCCAGGAAGGCAGCCATGTCAGGAAGGTTCTTACATAGGCCGGAGAAACCGGGAGGCCGGAAAGAACCGGGAAAAAAGCCAGGAACAGCAACAGGGATGCCACGGAAATGCCAGCCATGAGCGCCCGGCTCTGCCGGAACTGCCGGCAGGAATTGGCGAACATCAGAGGAAGCAGACAGCCGCCAATGAAATACTGATAGATAAAAACCGTCCGGTGAATAAAAAGCCACGGAAGCACCATGGCGCCGTAGCACACAATCAGGAACAGCGCGTTCCGGTCTCTGCGCTTCTTCCACAGATAAAACTGATGAAACAGAGCCAGAAGACCGCCCCAGCAGAGTAAGGGGTTCAGAAAGGTGGACACAGTGCCCGTTCTGCCGTCCGGAAAGGCCGTATAGCTGTCCAGGAGGGGTCTCCAGTCCACCAGCCACTGATACCATTCAGAGGCATAGGGATGCTCCGCCACGGTGGCCACATGGTAGCTGAACATGGAACGGGCGTTCTCCACCGCCAGTTTCACCAGATTCTGCTCCGGATAGAGCCGCTGAAACGGGATATAGGAAAGCAGATATACCAGACCCGGAATCAGAAGGAAGCAAAGGCAGCACCAGAGCCCCATAGGAAGCATCACATGATGCCAGGCATAGCTTCGGCTCCTGATCCCTCTCATTTCCCGGAACAGGGCTTCGAAAAAGAAGATGGCAATTCCGGCTGCGGCGTAAAAGCCGGTCCATTTGACGGATATGGCAAAGGCTGTAGAGCAGCCGCACAGAAACAGCCACAGGAACTGCCGTCCCTGACTCTCCTGCTTTTCCAGGCTCTGCAGGAAACACAATATGAAAAAGAACATACAGAGCACAAAAAACGCCACCAGAATATCGATGGTCGCGATTCTGGACAGGGTATAATTCATAAAGGACGTTTCCAGGAGAAGTACTGCAAAAACGGTCGGTCCGGTCCGTCGGAACAACTGAAATGCCAACAGATAAAACAGCGGAATCATAAGAATACCGAGTACTGCGCAGGAAATCCGCCACCCGAAAGGATTCATACCGAAGAGCCGGATGCCCGCAGCGATGATGGTTTTCCCAAAAGGCGGATGGGTCGTCTCGTAGATGGGCAGTCCGTGAAGGAATTCATAGGCTGTCCGGCCATGGTAAACCTCGTCGAAAATCGTCTGATCGTAAGCGGAAGGAATTTCTGGAAAGCTCTCCTGTTCATCGAAAAGCTCCGGATACGCGGACGCGTTTTCCGGCAGAATCTGCTGTCCACTGCTGTCCAGGCAGACGATTTCCCCGACAGCAGCATCCTCTTTCATCAGTACCAAACCAAGGGAGGAAAGCTCCCGATTTACCTCCACAGCGTTCCAGCAGAAAGCGCTTCGAAGCACCCGACTGCTGTCAAATACTGTCCACGTATTCTCGCCAGGCTGGATACAGGAGAAGGAAAAACAGCGGTTGGACTGGTAGCCGAGAAATAGATATATTTTTGAAATATTTGTATTTTCTTTGAATTTTAAGACAATCTGATTCTGATCCGATTTTTCAGCTGTCATGGAGCGGAAGGTCTCCGGGGCCTGGGTACTTCCCAGCCGAAAAAGAACAATCGCGCCAAAGATAAACGTCAACAGGAGCATCAGAACGACGTCATGGGTTCGAAAATGTGATGGCGGTGCCGGGACTTCTACGCTTCTCTCTCCCTTCGACACAGGGCGGCTAAGGTTCCAGTCCCGCTTCCATACGCGGTAGAACACATGCAGAACAGAACCGGCCAGAAGAACATTTCCGACGCCCGATAACAGGGATGCACGTCCGTGAAAAAGCAAAACAGACCATCCCGTACAGTAAATCCCGATACAGCCGGACAGATATTCTGGCCAAAAGCTCAGAAGTCTCCCGTCGCGTGGACGAATCAGATGTTCCAATGCCAAAACTGCCATAAAAAACAGGAAAACCAGATACAGACCGGAAACCATTCCTTCCAGAATACAGAATATCGAAGCCGGTTGAAACAGGTAAAAGGCGAGCATACGCCGTCCAGCTGCTTCTCTTTTGCGGCATACAGCTGTGAGAACGCCGATCAGGATCCATTCCAGGAGCAGGCACAGCAGGCTCCGCGCCGCGATATGCTCCTGCATAAAAACGGGCACGATTCGTGAAAACAGGTAAAACACCAGAAGCTCCGCCTTGGAAAAGGACAGACGGCCAGAACGCAGGCAGAGAACACAGACACCCCAGAAGATGCCAAAAAAGATACCAATGGCGCAATAGGAAGGAATCATAACCAGAATACTCCTTAAAAAAATGAACTGTCATTATTATAACAGTTCATTTCAGACTGTAGACAAAGCTCCTTCCTGTGAGGGAGCTTTTCTTGTGTCATGACTGCAAAAATTATGTACTTACAAGCATATAAGA
>NZ_JAOQKC010000021.1:56039-57026 GCF_025567165.1 Laedolimicola ammoniilytica | reverse complement strand
AAAGAACTTCATGACAATGGAGAAAAGTTTATGAGTGGTAAAAGTTTTAGTGTCTGGCTGAACAATGAGTATCTTCCCCAAAATCCAGATAAATTATGGATTAAGGAAGTCAGTTCAAAATCTGTAAAGCGTTCAATCGAAAATGGATGTGTCGCATTTACCAGGTTTTTCAAACATCAAAGTGCTTTTCCTAATTTTAAAAAGAAAGGAAAATCTGATGTGAAGATGTATTTCGTAAAGAATAATCCAAAGGATTGTCGATGCGAAAGACACAGAATGAATATTCCATCACTTGGTTGGGTTCGTATGAAAGAAAAAGGATACTTTCCTACGACCAAAGACGGGTATGTGATTAAAAGCGGTCATGTTTCAATAAAAGCTGACAGATACTATGTTTCCGTTCTTATAGAAATTCCAAATAACAAAATAGCCAATCATTCAAAGGAAGGAATTGGCATTGACCTTGGATTAAAGGATTTTGCCATTGTTTCTAATGGTAAAACTTATAAGAACATTAACAAATCTGCAAAATTAAAGAAACTTGAAAAACAGCTTATTCGAGAACAGAGAAGTCTTTCTCGAAAGTATGAAAATTTAAAGAAAGGAGAGTCCACTCAAAGAGCGAATATACAGAAACAAAAACTCAAGGTACAGAAACTTCATCATAAAATAGACAGTATCCGTACGGACTATATCAACAAAACAATTGCAGAGATAGTGAAAACCAAACCATCTTATATAACGATTGAAGATTTAAACGTATCAGGAATGATGAAGAACAAACATCTATCAAAGGCAGTTGCTTCGCAGAAGTTTTGTGAATTTAGAACAAAACTTCAGGCTAAATGCAAGGAAAGCGGAATTGAACTTCGTGTAGTAGACAGATGGTATCCATCATCTAAAACTTGTCACTGTTGCGGAGCTGTCAGGAAAGATTTAAAACTTTCGGACAGAATCTTCCGATGTGACTGTGGTTATATCGAAGAC
>NZ_JAOQKC010000021.1:0-55724 GCF_025567165.1 Laedolimicola ammoniilytica | reverse complement strand
TTGATTGTAGGAGCAGGGCCGGGAGGTATCTTCACTGCATATGAATTATTGGAAAAAAGACCGGATTTACGGATTGCTGTTTTTGAAATGGGAAATGAATTAAAAAAACGCCACTGTCCTATTGACGGCGATAAAATCAAATCCTGTATTCACTGCAAAAACTGTTCTATCATGAGTGGCTTTGGCGGCGCAGGGGCATTCTCAGACGGAAAATACAATATCACCAACGATTTTGGCGGTACTTTGTATGAGTATATCGGGAAAAAGTCCGCCCTGGAATTGATGGAATATGTAGACAAGATTAATCTGGCCTTCGGCGGCGAGGGAACAAAGCTGTATACCACTGCCGGCTCCAGTCTGAAAACCAGCTGTATGCAAAATGGCCTGCATCTTTTGGACGCTTCTGTCCGACACCTGGGAACGGATATTAACTATATTGTTCTGGAGCATTTATATGATCATCTGAAAAAGAACGTGGATTTTCATTTTAACTGCTTTATCAATAAGGTGGAAAAGCTGGAACAGGGATATCGGATCTATCACGGGGATTCCTGTTATGAGGGAAAAGAATGTGTAATTTCCGCAGGACGGAGCGGCAGCAAATGGATGGAGCAGGTATGTCGTGATCTGAATATCCATACCAATTCCAACCGCGTGGATATCGGCGTGCGTGTGGAGCTTCCCGCCGGAATTTTCTCCCATCTGACAGACGAATTATATGAAAGCAAGATTGTGTACCGTACCTCCAAATACGAGGATCTGGTGCGCACCTTCTGTATGAATCCCAAGGGGGAAGTCGTAAACGAGAACACCAACGGAATTGTCACCGTAAACGGACACAGCTATGAGGATCCGGCCAAGCAGACCAATAATACCAACTTCGCGTTACTGGTCGCAAAGCATTTCTCAGAGCCCTTCAAGGATTCCAACGGATACGGAGAAAGCATCGCGAGATTAAGCAATATGCTGGGCGGCGGGGTCATTGTCCAGCGCTTCGGCGATCTGATCCGGGGCCGCAGAAGTACTCCGGAAAGAATCAGCGAATCCTTTACCGTGCCCACCTTAAACGCCGCGGCGGGAGACTTAAGCCTGGTTCTTCCGAAGCGAATCCTGGACGGTATTATCGAAATGATTTACGCGCTGGATAAGATTGCGCCCGGAACCGCCAACGACGATACCCTGCTGTATGGCGTAGAAGTAAAATTCTACAATATGGAGGTCGAGCTGGATCACAATCTTATGACCTGTCACGAAGGCTTATATATCATCGGCGACGGAAGTGGTATTACCCATTCTCTGTCCCACGCTTCCGCAAGCGGAGTCTACGTGGCCAGACAGATTGCTGCCAGATTATAAAATTCCCAATCATTCTGAGGTAGTAAATGAAAAAAAATCACGACTTAAGCGCCGCGGCGCTGCATATCCTTGCCATGACGCTGATGCTGATGGATCATCTCTGGGCTACGCTTCTTCCGTCTCAGGACTGGCTGACCTGCGCCGGAAGACTGGCCTTTCCCATCTTTGCGTTTATGGCGGTGGAAGGATATTTTCACACCCACAATTTTAAAAAATACGCCCAGCGTCTGCTGTTATTCGCGGTTCTCTCTGAGATCCCCTTTGATCTGATGTACGGCGGAACCTGGTTTTATCCGGTTCACCAGAACGTAATCTGGACATTGCTTCTGGCTCTTCTCGGCGTTCATCTGATGGAAGCCGTACGCAAAAAGCAGAAAACCTGGCTGTACCTGCTTGTGGCGGCCCTGGTCACGGTAACCTGGACGATACTTGGAACCCTGGGCATGGTTGATTACTACGGCGCAGGCATACTGACCGTATTTATTTTCTATTTTTTCCGCGGACGGAAATGGTGGTGTCTGCTGGGACAGCTCCTTGCGCTTTACTGGGTCAATGTGGAGATGCTGGGTGGTCTGATGTATCCCATTCACCTGTTTGGAAACGAATTTGAGATCTGTCAGCAGGGACTGGCGCTGTTGGCACTGATTCCCATCTGGCTGTACCGCGGACGACAGGGCTATCACAGCAAGCCCTTCCAGTATCTGTGCTATGGATTTTATCCGGTGCATATGCTGGCGCTGGCAGTGATTCTAAATTATGTAAACCGTTAAGCAAAGGGGCTGCCGCACGAATTTAAGTTTTTTTCGTGCGGCAGCCCTTTTCTTATTTCTTATTCAACAATTCATACATTACTCCCATAATCACAAGAAAAAGCAGCAAGTATAGAGGAAGTATCCGGATCGATATATGATTTGCAAGCAGACCAAAGAAGGGCGGCATCAGACAGATGCCGACATAGGCGCTTGCCATCTGGACTCCTATCATGGCCTGCGAACGTTCTGCTCCAAAATATTCCGGTGTAGAGTGGATAATACAGGGATATATAGGCGCACACCCCAAACCAACCAGGGAAAATCCAATCAGGGACGCAAGATTTCCCAGGGGCAGCAGCATTACCAGAATTCCCATCAGTATAATCCCCTCGCCCATACGGACCATCTGTTCATCCTTCCATTTCATAGCTATAAAACCGTTGATTCCACGTCCGACGGTAATCCCGATACAAAACATTCCGGCAAAGGAGGCAGCTGTTTTGGCGTCGATTCCTTTTGCAAGATTCAGATAGCTGCTTGCCCAAAGCATCGTTGTCTGCTCGACAGCGCAATAGCAGAAAAAACAAAGTATGATTGCCTTTGCCCCCGGAATCGATATAATTTCCCTGAAGGTGAGCGGTTTCCCACCCTTTGCTTCCTCTCCTGCAGGATTCTCTTCCTTCCACTTGGGGAGACTGATGATCAAAACTGCTGTAAGTACCATCTGCAGCAGCGACATAACCCGATATCCCATATTCCACGCGGCTCCGCCGGTAAGCACCGCTCCCATGATGTAGGGGCCCAGCGTCGTTCCCACTCCCCACATACAATGCAGCCAGCTCATATGCTTGCTGGCATAATGCAGCGCCACATAATTATTCAGGGAAGCGTCGACGCTTCCTGCTCCCAGTCCATAGGGAATCGCCCATAAACACAGCTGGAGAAAGCTGTGGCTGACGGAAAAGCCCCACAGCGCCAGTGCGGTAATCCCCACACTCGCCGCCGTCACCTTACCCGTTCCAAAGCGTTTGGTGAGGCGATCACTTTGCAAGCTGGACAAAATCGTTCCAAACGCAATGGTCTGGGAATGGAAATCATACCTGCATAAGACACCGGAACCTGAAACTCCGGATACATATTCGGCCATGCCGAACCCAGCAGAGCGTCCGGCAGTCCCAGGCTGATAAAAGAAAGATAAATAATACCCAACAAAAAACTCATATTTTATTTTTTCCTCCCAGTGGGGAATGATAGTACATTGTATACAACATCACACCAGCATCCCCACCGTATGTACTGCGAATGCCGCTATCCAGGCAATTACGCACTGAAGAACCACAACTGCCACAGCCCATTTTCCACCCAGCTCCCGCTTAATGGAGGCAATGGCTGCCACGCAGGGCGTATAGAGCAGGCAGAAGGTCAGAAGGCTCACAACGGCCAGCGGCGTCAGAAGGCTCATCAGCGCCTCTGTTCCGCCGAACAGAATCGACAGGGTCGATACCACGCTCTCCTTTGCCAGAAAGCCTGTAATCAGGGCCGTGGAAATCCGCCAGTCGCCAAAGCCCATGGGCTTAAAGATCGGCGCGATAACTCCTGCCACATGTGCCAGGATACTGTTCTGGGAATCTGTCACCTGGGTCAGGTGCAGATCAAAGGTCTGCAGGAACCAGATCACCAGCGTCGCCATAAAGATTACCGTAAAGGCGCGCTGCAGAAAATCCTTTGCCTTGTCCCACAAAAGATGGCCCACATTCTTCGCTCCCGGCAGACGATAATTGGGCAGCTCCATAACGAAGGGCACCGCCTCGCCGCTGAACATGGTGTGACGCAGCAGCAGCGCCATCAGAATTCCCATCACGATTCCGCCAAAATACAGGGCTATCATCACCAGAGCCGCTTTCCCCGGGAAAAAGGCCGCCGCAAAGAAGCCATAGATGGGAAGCTTTGCGGAGCAGCTCATAAAGGGCGTCAGCAGAATGGTCATTTTCCGGTCGCGCTCAGAGGGCAGGGTGCGGCTGGCCATGACGCCCGGGACTGTACAGCCAAAACCCACCAGCATGGGGACAATGCTCCGTCCGGACAGGCCGATTTTCCGGAGCAGCTTGTCCATGACAAAGGCTACCCGGGCCATATAGCCGCTGTCCTCCAGCAGGGACAGGAAAAAGAACAGCGTTACGATGATCGGCAGGAAGCTTAAGACACTGCCCACGCCGTTAAAGATACCATCAATCACAAGGGAATGGATGACATCGCTGGCTCCGCCTGCCGTCAGCCAGTGATCCACGGCAGTTCCCAGCGCCGTAATGCCCTGATCCAGCAGCCCGGATAAAAACGCGCCGATGACGCCGAAGGTCAGGTAAAAGACCAGTCCCATGATTCCCACAAAGCAGGGAATGGCTGTATATTTGCCCGTCAGAATCCGGTCAATCTGTACGCTGCGCAGGTGCTCCTTACTCTCATGAGGCTTTACTACCGTCTCATCGCAGACGCTCTCGATAAAGTCAAACCGCATATGGGCAATGGCCGCCGCCCGATCCAGGCCACGCTCGGTCTCCATCTGGGTTACGATATGCTCCAGCATCTCTTTCTCATTCTGATCCAGGTGCAGCGCTTCCAGAATCAGCTTGTCGCCCTCTGCCAGCTTGGACGCCGCGAACCGCACAGGAATCTGCGCTTCTCTGGCGTGATCTTCGATCAGATGCATGATGGCGTGCAAGCAGCGGTGTACCGCGCCGCCGTCCTCATTGGCGTCGCAATAGTCGATTTCCTGGGGACGCTCCTGATATTTGGCCACATGCAGGGCATGAGACACCAGTTCGTCGATACCCTCGTTTTTCGCGGCTGAAATGGGAACCACCGGAATACCCAGCATCTCCTCCATACGGTTAATCAGGATGGAGCCGCCATTTTCCCGCACCTCGTCCATCATGTTCAAAGCCAGTACCATGGGAATATCCAGCTCCATAAGCTGCATGGTCAGATACAGGTTCCGCTCAATATTCGTGGCGTCCACGATATTGATGATTCCTTTCGGATGCTCATTCAATACAAAGTTTCGGGTCACAATCTCCTCGCTGGAATAGGGAGACATGGAATAGATACCCGGTAAATCGGTCACCAGGGTATTTTCTTTTCCACGGATAGCGCCATCCTTCCGGTCCACAGTCACGCCCGGGAAATTGCCCACATGCTGACTGGATCCGGTAAGCTGATTAAACAGGGTGGTCTTACCGCAATTCTGGTTGCCTGCCAGCGCAAAGGTCAGCAGCGTTCCCTCCGGAAGGGGATTTTCTGTCTCTTTAAAATGATACTTTCCACCTTCGCCGAGACCCGGATGATCGATAACTTCCCATTTTACTTTGGGCTTCTGTTCTTTCGCGTCCCGGATATTTTCAATCTCGATTTTCTCCGCGTCCGCCAACCGCAGGGTCAGCTCGTAACTGTGGATCCGAAGCTCCATGGGATCGCCCATGGGGGCCAGTTTCACCATGGTTACCTCGCCCTGGGGAATCAGTCCCATATCCAGAAAATGCTGTCTCAACTCGCCTTCTCCCCCTACGGAGACGATGGTGGCGGTCTTCCCGATCGGTAATTCTCTTAATGTCATACTCTGCCTCTTTTACTTTTGTTTTATTGAGAAATATTATCATTTGTCTTCCTCTGTAAAGGTATGACAGATGGGCGTATTTGTCAAGTTATTTACAAGAAAGAATGTGCCATTGGCACATTCTCGCGCCGAGGCGCGGTTGCTTCAGCAACCATCTACCACTGCGCCGAGTGCGCATCTTTGCAAGCTCTGCTTGCCTGCGGCGGGTCGCCTAAGCGACATACTACCTCGCCGCCGCAGTGCGATAATATTTGTTATGCAATAGGTGATTCCATAGGAATTTCCTATTGCATGACAAATAAGACGCCTCCGACATTCGGAAGCGCCTTACATTTTCTGTCATTTTCTGATTTATTTTACGACTGCCTGGTCTACTACATAATCCATGATCTTATCATACAGAATACTGTTTTCGACGTCCTCTTTGCCGTACTGCTCCTCGAAGGCCTCGCCGGACTCTGCGCCATACTGGTTTGCCAGTTCCTCCAGGCCGCTCTGGTACTCCTCGTCGGATACGGTCATGTTCTCAGCCTTACCGATGGCGTCGATGGCCAGGGTGCAGCTGATCTGGAATCTGGCGTTCTCCTCCAGCTTCTCGTCGGTCATGCCGTTGTTGCTCAGAAAATCATCCAGGCTCATACCAAAATAGGACGCGTACTGCTCATACTGCTGCTTCTGGGTATCCACCAGCGACTGCACATCGCTGTCCGCGCACTCGAACTCGGAATCGTCCACAATGGCCTGCATTACATAATAAGCCTTGTCGGAATCCTTCTGTTCCTGCAGGCTGGCTTTTGTGGCCTCCACATACTCGTCTACCGTCTGATAATCCGTATTCGCCTGCACAAACTCATCGTTCCACTCTGCGTCCACCTGCTCCTCGATGGCGTTGACCGTCACCTCAAAAACCACGTCCTGACCCGCCAGATCCGGGTTCGGCGTGTAAGTCTCCGGGAAAGTCAGCGGAAGCTCAAAGCTATCGCCTACCTGTTTGCCGATCAGACCGTCCTCGAAACCGTCG
This sequence comes from Laedolimicola ammoniilytica, assembly GCF_025567165.1. Taxonomy (NCBI): domain Bacteria; kingdom Bacillati; phylum Bacillota; class Clostridia; order Lachnospirales; family Lachnospiraceae; genus Laedolimicola; species Laedolimicola ammoniilytica. The sequence goes on along the minus strand of NZ_JAOQKC010000021.1, from coordinate 48,985 downwards.
ATGAAGGAACCGGAGCCGATCTGCAGATCGTAGCCGCCCTCGTCAGAAGAACCGCCATCAAAGGCCTCGCCGTCCTTCTTTCCCACGAAATCAATATTCACCCAGTCGCCGTCCTCTACCGTGGTCTTGTCCAATTTCTGATAAACCGGGTTGGAAGCCAGCAGGTTATCAATCTCGCTCTGAACTTCGTCGTCGCTTACCGTCACGTCCGCCTCCGCGATCTCCACGCCCTTGTAGTTACCGAGCTTCGTGATGCTGCTGTCCGGGTACTGTCCGGAGATGCCGGAGGCCGTGCTGCCGGTGCCACTGTCGCTCGCATCTGAGCTCTTACTCTTTCCACAGCCGCCTGTCAATGCCAGTGCGCACACCAGTGCCGCCGCAATCCATTTCTTTTTCATTGTATATTCTCCTCTTATTCTTTGTCCGAATCCGAAGTCAAACTCCCCTCTGTCTATCTGAACACGGATACCGCTTTTCCTACCATATCATATTTTCTGTCCACGGGCAAGAAAAGGCTTCTTAAACCTTTCTTAAATCCTTACAAAACCGGCGAAAACAGCCTGGAAAACTGTTCCTTTATCCGCACCAGATAAGAACGCCTTCCATAAAGGTATTCTGTTACCTGAGTGCAGACCTTCAGATCCTCCCGGAAGATTTCTTCCATCCGGCGCGCCACCCGCGCGCTGTAAATGACCGCATTGACCTCAAAATTAAGCCTGAAACTCCGAATATCCATATTGGCGGTGCCGTAGCAGCTCACCAGGCCGTCCACCACCATACCCTTGGCGTGCAGGAAGCCGTTATCGTAGGTATAGCATTTGGCCCCGGCGGCCAGCAGGTCGCCGATATAGGAATAGGTGGCCCAGTACACGAAGGGATGATCGGGTTTGCAGGGAATCATCACCTGTACGTCTACGCCGGACATAGCTGCGATCCGCAGAGCGTCCAGCACCGCGCTGTCCGGGATGAAATAGGGCGTCTGGATACGGATGCTTTTCCGGGCCTTGCTGATCATTTTCAGATAGACGTTGCGGATATTCTGCCACCGGGAGTCCGGGCCGCTGGAAATGATCTGGATGGCCTCATTTCCCGGCTTCTCTTCGGGACGATAGGTAAAATAGCTGTCTCTGGCAAATAAATTCTGCTTGGTTGCATAGTTCCAGTCCAGGATAAACCGGATGTGCAGGGCCAGCACCGCGCTTCCCCGGATCCGCAGATGGGTATCCCGCCAGTAGCCGAATTTCGGATCCAGGCCCAGATATTCCCGGCCAATGTTGAAGCCGCCCACGAAAGCGGTTCTTCCGTCTATCACTACGATTTTCCGATGATTTCGGTAGTTAATACGCAGCTGCAGACTTCCGAGAAGGGCCGGGAAGAACTCGCCCACCTGGATCCCCAGAGAACGGATACGCTTCCAGTCGGAGCGCCTCATCTTCCGGCAGCCCATGCTGTCATAGAGCAGGCGGACCTCCACGCCCTCCTTCACCTTCCGCGCCAGCAGCTCCTCAAAGGGCTGCCAGAGCTCATCGTTCCGGATGATATAGTACTGAATGTGAATGAACTTCTCCGCCTGTTCCATCTCCTGATAAAGCGCCCGGAACTTCTCTTTGCCGTCCGTATAGATTTCCACGTCGTTGTCCGCCGTGTAAACTGCGTCTGCTGCCTCCAGGTTCATCAGCACTGTGTCCGAAAACTTCCGAAGCCGGGGATCGCCGGGCGCGAATTCATCCCGGAAGATGCTCTCCTCCTGCCCTCTGACCGCCGAGTACATGGCGTCCTCGATCTCCTTGGTCCGGAACATCTGTCGCTTATGAAAATCGTAGCCGATGATAAAATATAGAAAAATGCCCAGAATCGGAATAAAATACAGCACCAGCAGCCAGGCCCACACGGTTTTCGGATCCCGGCGCTCAAAAAAGACGATCACAATCGACAGTATGATATTTATAAATAGCAGATGCTCCATCCAGAAATTTGCTGTCTGAATGAGAAAATGTCCCAACCCAATCATGATTTCCATACGCGCGTCTCCTGTTTCCCTTTATCAGTCTATTCTGTCAGTCATAGGTGTTCACTATATGTTACCATTTTTCCTTGCACTTTACCATAAAAACTGCTATAATAGCACTCATGTGAAATGCCTAGGAGGAACAAGGAATTATGTCTAAGCTTACGATTATATTACTTGTAATTTTAGTAGTGCTGGTTGTAGCGCTGGTGGTTCTCTATTTTGTAGGAAAAAAAGCACAGCGCCGTCAGATCGCCCAGAAGGAGCAGATGGACGCGGTAGCACAGACCGTCAGCATGCTGATCATCGACAAGAAAAAGCTGCGGCTGTCCCAGTCAGGCCTGCCGGAGCAGGTGATTCAGCAGACCCCGAAGCTTCTTCGCCGGAACAAGATGCCCATCGTCAAAGCCAAGGTTGGTCCCAGAATCATGACCCTTGCCTGTGACGCTCAGGTATTCGAACTGCTTCCGGTCAAGAAGGAAGTCAAGGTCGTAGTCAGCGGCATCTACATCACCGAGATCAAGAGCGCCCGCGGCGGACTGGAAGTACCGGAGAAGAAGAAAAAAGGCTTCTTCAAGCGTCTCTTCAACAAGTAAATCAGTGATTAGCAAAGCAGGAGTTCCGGTTCGGAACTCCTGCTTTTTTCGTGCTTTTCTTATAGACTAAGGTTACCCGCCTCCCGGGGCCGGATATTCATTTTGATGTTGCACTCGGCTAACTGCTCTTCGTTGACCTCCAGCACATAGTCCACAGCCACGTCGATGACCTCCTCGCTCTCCTCGATCTTCACCTCTCTGGCCAGGATCCCCAGATCCAGAACCCCGAAGGGCGTCTGATAGCGGGTCAGGGTTTTCTTTCCCTCTTCAAAGACCATCCTCGTGTTGGTCAGGCCTCTTTTCAAGACCTCCAGGGAATTCTCCCCGATTTTAATCGTATTGCTGATGTGACCGTTCATGCCCTCCACGACTTCATCGTAGATCACGTAATGCTTGCCGCCGCGGTTGTAATAATCGCCAGCCGTGACGACCTCCACATTGCCGCCCTCCTCGTCTACCATGTGAAGGCCCGCGATACTCAGCAGAATCTCTTTCTTCATATCAATACTCCTCGATGGGAACCTGCTTCGCCGTCGTAATATCGATGGGCAGAATGGAATCCGCGAAAGCCCGGAATTTCTCCGCCTGATCGCTGACAAAAAATTCGTAGGGGTTTTCCTCGATCTTACTGCCTCCCAGGTTCTCGATCTGATGTTCATGTAAGAGCCGCTTCAGCTCCATAGCCGTCTCGTAGGCCGGATTCACCAGCACCACATCCGGACCCATGATGTCCGCCACCATGGAACGCAGCAGCGGGTAATGGGTGCAGCCCAGGATCAGGGTGTCCACCTTCCGATCCTTCATTTCCTGCAGGTAGCGCTCCGCCACGGTGCGGGTCACCGGATCCTTCCGCCAGCCCTCCTCCACCAGGGGCACAAACAGGGGACAGGCCTTCTCAAAAACCTTCGCCTCCGGCCGCAGGCTCTGTATGTACTGCCGGTAAATATGACTTTCCGCCGTTGCCGCCGTGCTAATCACACCGATATTGCCACCGACACTCTCTCTGGCCGCCACACGGGCTCCCGGACGCACCACGCCGATGACCGGAATATCCACCTGCTGCTGCAATGCCTCCAGGGCGTAAGCGCTGGCCGTATTGCAGGCCACCACAATGACCTTCACGCCGCGGGTCTGCAGGAATCTGGCTATCTGGCAGGAATAGCGGATGATGGTCGTACCGCTCTTACTTCCGTAGGGAACCCGGGCCGTATCGCCGAAATATACGATGCGCTCTCCGGGAATCTGGCGCATAATCTCCCGCGCCACGGTCAGGCCGCCGATTCCGGAATCGAAGACGCCGACCGGGGCCTCTCTTAAATCATTCATCTGTTTCTCCTATATAAGCCTCTGGCTCTTTATTGAAAAATGTGAGATATCGAAACCGGATCCGCACTGCCTTATCCCCAACCCCAGGCATACAATACTCCGGGTACAGGCCGCCCCACCAGGCTGTCTGCTCCACACGGACAGGCTCCGGTTCCCGCGCGTAAATACCGTACAGGCAGGTACCCGCCGCGCCCATGAGCAGCGCCAGCAGGAGCAGTACAAGCTCCCCATGTCTTCTGACATAAGTTTCGATATCTTCTCTGAATTGTTTTCTGTTTTCTCTGGTCATGGCGTCTTCCGAAAATCCTTTCTGCATTCTGATTTTCCAGAGGATGCCCTGTTTCGCTGTATCTTATACGCGATTTTTACGCTTTTTCCGCTTTCTTCTTCTCATTTTCCCGGATGGCTGCCAGAATCGCTATCTTCTGATTGTCGATGTGCTGGCCTACCATGGCGCATACAGCCTCTTTGTCGCCATTCTTGATATTCTCGTAGATGGCCTGATGCTCGCCGTCCAGCTTCTCATGGCTGTCCGTATCCTTTAAGTACTCCAGCCGGTAGCGGTACATCTGCTCCCGCAGATTGTTCAGGATGCTGATGAGGCGCTGATTGTCCGTGGCCGCGTAAATGACATCGTGGAACTTCACGTCCGCCGCCGCCAGGCTGGTGTAATCTTCGGAATCCTTGAGCTTCCGGAATTCCTCTCCGGCCTCTGCCAGATCCTGCAGAAGCTCCGGCGTAATCCGGTCACAGGCGATCTCCGCCGCCATGATCTCCAGAGTCCGGCGCACCTCCAGCACATCCTTCAGATCCTTCTCGGTGATGCTGGCCACGATGGCTCCCCGTCTCGGGATCATGACCACCAACCCCTCCAGTTCAAGCTTTCTTATGGCCTCCCGGATCGGCGTCCGGCTTACGCCCAGCCGATCGGCCAGGTGAATCTCCATCAGACGCTCGCCCGGCTCCAGCTCGCCTCTTAAAATCGCCTGCCGCAGGGTCTGAAATACCACATCCCGCAGCGGAAGATATTCGTTCATAGTTGCGCTTATTTCCTGACTCATCAGCCATTCCTCCTGTTGTTATTATACGGTGTGGTCAGAAACAGCTGCTTCGCCAGACGGCTCTTCCTGATGGCCGCCATGGCTCTGCGGGCCTGCATCCGATCCTCATAAATGCCGAACACGGTAGGGCCGCTGCCGCTCATCAGGGCCACAGCCGCTCCGTTCTCCTCCATGGTCGCTTTTAACCTGCTGATGACCGGGTAGGCCTCCGCAGTCACGGTCTCCAGCACATTGCCGTCCCGCAGGCACTCTGCCATACTCCGGAGATCCTGCTTCTTCAGGGCGTCCAGAATCCCGTCGATATCCGGGTGCTGCTCCGGCTTCAAATCATTGGCGTGCAGATTCTCGTAGACGTATTTGGTCGATACGCTGATCCCGGGCTTGGCCACCAGAATATTGCAGGGCGGCATGGGTGGCAATGGAGTCAGCTTCTCTCCGATGCCCTCGGCCAGTGCTGTGCCGCGCATGATACAATAAGGCACATCGGCGCCGATTTTCACGGCCCGCTCCATGAGCTGCTCCTGGGAAAGTCCCAGCCCGTACATGCGGTTCAGCCCGTACAGAACGGCCGCCGCGTCGGAGCTTCCTCCTGCCATGCCCGCTGCCACCGGAATGTATTTTTTCAGGTCAATGGAAAGTCCGCCCCGGATATCAAATTCCTCAAACAGCAGATTCGCAGCCTTATATACCAAATTATTTTCATTGGCGGGCAGATAATAGAGATTCGTTCTGACCCGGATTCCTTCTTTGTCCTGCTTCACCAGCGCAAGACGATCAAAAATACGCACTGTCTGCATGATCATCCTTACGTCGTGGTAGCCGTCCTCCCGTCTTCGGAGCACGTCCAGACCCAGATTAATCTTTGCCAGTGCCTTTAACTGCATCTTATCCATAGTATTGTACTTCCTGTGTTTTTTGTATACACAAGTATAACAAAGATGGGGGAAAAATGCAAGAAATCTTTCCCCCTCATTGCTTCTCATTTTCCTTTTTTATTACACTTCTTTTATCAAAATCAGCTTCTGCCCGGGGTGCACATCCTCCAGAGCGCAGCCGTTGATCTCGCAGATGCGTTTTTCGGTGCTATGATACTCCCTGGCGATGTCCCAGAGGGTGTCCCCGGGCTGCGCCACATAGAGCACGAAGGCCGGTAACGCTTTCAGACTTTCCGTATCCAGCGGCGCCTCGGTCACAGACGCCACATGGGCAGCCCGCTCCCGGGCCAGCACCAGGACGCTTAAAATCACCACGGCCTTAACTTCCAGCTCTGTGCCGCTGACCATATCCACCGCCAGCTGATCGAGGGCACTGTCCAGATACCAGACGCTGTCCTTCGTCATGCCCGGCACCTCGATGAGCTGCTCAAAGGGAAGAGCCTCCTTCCGGCAGAGGAAAGGATGGCTGTCGTCGGAGGTGATGTAGAGCACCTCCACCTGCAGCGCGCCCTGCACCAGGAGTCCCTGTTCCGCGATGCTTACCTCATCCAGCTTCACCTCGCCGCTGCTGTGACAGATCTGGAGAATCTGCATTTCCGGATGCTCCGTGGCGATGCGGCCCGCCACCCGACACCGGGAGGTACTGCTGATAAGAAGCCGCTCGTAAGGCGTCTCTTCCTTTTCCGGAAACAGCTCTTTTTTCAGGCTGTACAGGTCGGCGATGAGATCCATGCCCTCTTCCTCGTACATGCGGATATCCAGGTTCAGCACTGCGTCTATATGGAGCACCCTCAGTTCTCCGTCGTAATCGGGCTTCACCTCCAGATCCGCATTTCCCAGGGCTACTGTCAGATTCGCGGCCGCGCCCTCATGGCTTCCGCTCACGTCGATCCGGCTGCTAACGGGGATGGTCTGCTCCAGCCATCCCGTCTTCTGCTCCCCGTCCTCGCTCTCGTAGAGGATAAACACCACCAGCTCGCCCTTCATGAGAATCTCGTCCTCGCCGGGTCGAAGCTCTGTGGAGCGTAAGGACACGTCCTGCCAGATAAGTTCTTTGATATTCGGCTTATTGGCCGGGAGAATGATTTCGTCCTTGACCCGGCAGGTGTCCTTTTTCTGGACAGTCAGGGCGGCAGCCGTCCGGTGAATGGTGCGGATTTCCGCCTCCTCGCCGCCCTCCAGACCGGTGGTCATCTCTTCCTGCGCCAGTTCCTCCACAATCAGCTCCAGGGTACCCACGGCCTTGATGCCCATTTTCCGGGAATTGATGAGAACCGCGGAAAGATCCTCCAGGGTGCTGTTCAGCCGCAGACTGTCGCCGTCCCGGGCTGTCTCCACGTTCATACTCTCCTTAAAGGGAATTTTACCCCGGATACTATGTAGGCCGCCCTCCTCCAGATCGTCCAGATAGAGCACCTGGAATTGCAGTTCGCCCCGAATCAGGGCACGGCCATTTTCCGCCCGGATTTCCCCGATTTCCAGCTTTCCTTTTTCCTGAATGATCAAATTCACGTCCGGCATGGTCTCCGAAATATTATAATCGTCATCCAGTGTGATCTGACTGACGGCTTTTCCCTTCTGTCTGGTCATACGGATAGTTCTGCGGACAAGTTCCATACTCTGCCTCCTCGTTCTTTCTATTCAGTCTATGCGCGGCCTCACTGAAATACCACCGGTTTATCCAGGTACTTTGTCTGCACGGTCAGATAGGGATAGCTAACCTCCCCCTTTGCCTCCTCCGGCCCCGGGCCGATAAGGCTGGTGTCGAAATAAATGGCATTTTCTGTCAAATACAGGTCGTTCACGGCAATACTGTAGCCGCCGCTCTCCTGCTGTCCGTACCCCACGCACAGATACAGCCTGTCGTCCTCCTCGTAGGTGAGCTTGAAGCTCTCTGTCTTCTTTTCCTCTAAAATGTCGTAGAGTTCTTTCGGCAGCTCCCGGCCCGATACGATGACGTAGTCCAGATCCGAGAGCTTTTTGGTGGCGTTGGCCTGCATTTTGCAGGCGGTGAGGGGGAGGATAAGCAGCAGCGCCAGAGCTGTCGGCATTCTTCGTTTCCACTTCATGGTATTTCCATCCTTTCTCTATACTTATCTCTATCTTATCTTTATCTTATGGAAATAAATGCCCCCTTAATCCTTGTTTTTTCACGGCTTTTTTATTATAATAGCGGAAGGTGGATTTCCACCCCAAGGAGGATTATTATGCGTTTAAAAATGACTACCGCCGAGGATCCGGTCAACTACCGGTACAGCGGCGTTCTGGCTCACCCCACTTCCTTTCCCTCTCCGTACGGAATCGGTGATTTCGGAAAGGGTGCCTATGATTTTATAGATTTTCTCGCGGAAAGCGGTCAGCACCTGTGGCAGATCCTGCCCATGGTACCCATCACTTCCTTCGGAAATTCCCCCTATCAGGGATATTCCGTATTTGCGGGGGAACCGCTGCTCATCAGCCCGGAGCTGCTTTTGAAGGCCGGACTTCTGGAGCAGGCTGACCTGTCGCAGCTTCCTGATTTCAACCCGGACCGGGTAGACTATGACCGGGTACGGGAATATAAATACCCGCTCTATCAGAAGGCCTATGAGTGCTTTGCCCATTCTGAGAACAAGGAGCTTCAGAAGGACTACGATACCTTCTGCCAGGACAATGAGGACTGGCTGGCAGATTACTGCCTGTACATGGCCCTGAGGGACGAACAGGACGGTCTTTCCTGGACCAAATGGCCGGAATCCCTGCGGAATCTGGATCGACAGAACCGGATCTTCTGGGAGAAAGAGCTGAAGGATCAAATCCACTACCAGGCCTTCCTGCAGTTTATGTTTTATACCCAGTGGCATACCCTGAAGCGCTATGCCAACGATAAGGGAATCGCCATCGTAGGCGATATTCCCATCTTCGTATCCCCCGATGGCGCAGACGTCTGGGCCAACCGCCGTCTGTTCCAGGTGGATACCAAGGGCTATCCCTCTTCCGTAGCCGGAGTTCCCCCCGACTATTTCAGCGCCACCGGCCAGAAATGGGGCAATCCCCTCTATGACTGGAAGGAGCACAAAAAAAAGGGCTACCGCTGGTGGATCCGCCGGGTAAAGCACCAGCTCGACCAGGTGGATTACGTCCGCATCGACCATTTCCGGGGCTTCGAGGCCTACTGGGAGATTCCGGCAGACGCAGAGACCGCCATGACCGGCGAGTGGAAGAAGGGACCGGGTGCGGAACTGTTCCTGGCTATTCAGAAGGAGCTGGGCGACGACCTGCCCATTTTTGCGGAGGATCTGGGTCTGATTACTCCGGAGGTCACAGCGCTCCGGGATCAGTTTGGTTTCCCGGGCATGCGGATTCTCCAGTTCGCCTTTGAGGGCGGCGAGAGCAGCTTCCTGCCCCATCAGTTTGATACCCGCAACTGTATCTGCTACACCGGAACCCACGACAACGACACCACGGTGGGCTGGTACCAGCATACGAGCGATTACGCCCGTGATAAAGTACGCCGTTATATGAACACAGACGCCTCCAGCGTCAGCTGGGACTTTATCCGTATCTGTCTGGGTACCATCGCCCGGTACGCGATTTTCCCGGTACAGGATCTCCTGAAGGTGGGCAGCGACTGCCGCATGAATACACCGGGAACCGCAGAACATAACTGGGAATGGCGGTTCCGCGAGGGAAGCTTAAATTCCGGCATGGCCGGCGGACTTCGTCAGATGACGGAGCTGTTCGGACGATAGGAGGCCTTTATGATTCGATTAATACTGGTGGCCCTTGTTTTATTCGGCTTTCTGATTCTGGGAATCCCGGTGCTGCTCATCGAGTGGGTAATTGGAAAATTTAACCAGAAATGGAAGGACTACAGTTCTCTTCGCCTGGTGCAGGGCGCGTTTAAGCTAATCATGTTCATGACCGGCGTAAAGCTTACCATCATCGGCGAGGAGCATGTACCGAAGGATCGGGCCGTTCTCTATGTGGGCAACCACCGCAGCTATTTTGACGTCGTTATGACCTACGCCCGCTGCCCCCGCCTTACGGGCTATGTGGCCAAGGTGGAAATGCTTCGGTATCCGCTTTTACGGGACTGGATGAAAAACCTGTACTGTCTGTTCCTGGACCGGGATGATATCAAGGCCGGACTGAAAACGATTCTCAAGGGAATCGAATATATTAAAAACGGAATCTCCATCTGTATTTTCCCGGAGGGTACCCGCAACCATCACGACGAGCTTCTGCCCTTTAAGGAAGGAAGCATGAAGATGGCAGAAAAGACAGGCTGTCCCATCATTCCCATGGCCATCACCAATTCCGCGGAGATCTTTGAAAATCATATCCCTTTTATCCGCCGCTGCCATGTGATTCTGGAGTACGGCGAGCCGATTCTGGTTTCCGAGCTTTCCAAAGAGGAGAAAAAATTCCTGGGCGCTTATACCCAGCAGAAGATTCAGGCCATGCTGGATAAAAATAAGGCATTGCTGTAATGAAAGTGATTCCGCAATTTAGGAGGATATTATGAAAATAGTAGTTTTAGCCGGAGGAACCAGCACCGAGCGTGATGTGTCCCTGATTTCCGGAAGCAATATTTACCGCGCGCTGAAAAAGAAAGGCCACGACGTAATTCTCGTGGATCTGTACCTGGGCTACGAGGGCGGATTGCCCATCGACGAAACGATTTTTAAAGCGGATGTGGAGTGGGATAAGGATGTGACTGCCATTTCTGCCGAGCAGCCGGATCTGTCCCACCTGAAGGAGCTCCGCAAGGACGGCGGCAAGAGCCTGTTTGGCCCCAATGTACTGACGCTCTGCGACATGGCCGACATCGTGTTCCTGGGACTCCACGGAGCCAACGGCGAGGACGGCCGCGTGCAGGCTACTTTTGACCTGATGGGCATTCCCTACACCGGCACCGATTACCGGAGCAGCGCCATCGCCATGGACAAGAGTCTGTCCAAGCAGCTGTTCCGCATGGCCGGAATCCCGACCCCGAAGGGCATCACCGCGAAAAACGGCCAGCAGATTGACCCGGCGTCTGTACCCTATCCCTGCATGGTCAAAACCACCTGCGGCGGATCCAGCGTGGGAACCTACCGGGTAGAAAAGCCGGAGGATCTTCCGCAGGCCCTTGACGACGCCTACTCCTTCGGAGACGACGTTATCATTGAGCAGTTTGTGTCCGGCCGCGAGTTTTCCGTGGGCGTCGTGGACGGCAAAGCATACCCGATTATCGAAATTGCCCCGATTCACGGCTTCTATGATTACAAAAATAAATACCAGGCCGGAAGCACCATCGAGACCTGCCCGGCAGACCTGCCCAAAGAGCTGACCAAAAAGATGCAGCACTACGCAGAGATGGTATTTGAAGCCCTGGGCATGCGCTCCTACGCCCGCATGGACTTCATGCTGGATACAGAGACCCTGGAAATGTACTGTCTGGAGGCCAACACCCTGCCGGGCATGACCCCCACCAGCCTGCTGCCCCAGGAGGCTGCCGCTCTGGGTATGTCCTTTGAGGATCTGTGTGAGGAGCTTATCCGGGTTTCTCTGAAGCATAACGAGGTATAGATGATGAAGCATATGTCTTTAGCTGAAATCGCAAGCGCCTGCGGCGGCACCTATGTGGGAGATGACGGCTTAAAATCCGTCGAAGTCACAGGCGTTGTCATCGACAGCCGGAAGGTGGAGCCGGGCTTTCTCTTTGCCGCCGTTAAGGGCGAGCGTGTGGACGGCCACAGCTTTATCCCTGCCGTCTTCGCCAAGGGCGCTGCCTGTGTACTCTGTGAGGACGCGCCGGAGCATCCGGCCGGACCTTATATCCAGGTAGCTTCCACACTGAAGGCCCTAAAAGATCTTGCCGCCTATTACCGCAGTACCCTGACCATACCGGTGGTGGGAATCTCCGGCAGCGTGGGCAAGACCAGTACCAAGGAAATGATTGCCTCCATTCTGGGACAGCATTTTCACGTACTGAAAACCGAAGGCAATTTCAACAACGAAATCGGCCTGCCCCTGACCATTTTCCGTATCCGCGAGGAGCACGAGGCGGCTGTCCTGGAGATGGGAATCAGCGACTTCGGGGAGATGACCCGGCTTGCCCGCATGGCAAAGCCCACGGTCTGCGTGCTGACCAATATCGGTCTCTGCCATCTGGAGAATCTGAAAACCCGGGACGGCATTCTGAAGGCCAAAACCGAGATGTTTGAACAGGCCATGCCCGGCGCTCAGATTATTGTAAACGGCGACGACGACAAGCTGATTACCCTGAAGTCCCGGACGCCAAAGCCGACCTTCTTTGGGCTGGATTCTTCTCTGGATCTCTATGCAGAGCATGTGGAAAATCTGGGACTGGGCGGCAGTCGCTGCGACTTCGTGACAAAAGCGGGCCGTTTTACCGCGCTGATTCCGATTCCGGGCCACCACATGGTCTATAACGCGCTGGCAGGTACAGCCGTGGGTCTGGCGCTGGGACTGACGCTCCGCGAGATTCAGGCCGGAATCGAGGCGCTGAAGCCGGTCAGCGGACGCAATCATCTGATTCATACGGAGAAATGGGATATTCTGGACGACTGCTACAACGCCAACCCGGTATCCATGGCGGCTTCCCTGGACGTTCTGACCAACGCCCTGGGACGGAAGGTAGCCATTCTGGGCGATATGGGCGAGCTTGGCGAAAACGAAAAGCTGCTCCATTATAACGTGGGCTGCCATGCGGCAGACGATCAGATCGACGCCATCTTTGCCGTAGGCGAGCTTTCCCGGGAATTGGTAAAGGGCGTACAGGCAAAGGATCCGGAAGGCCGACTGATCTGCAGGCATTTTGCTGCCAAAGCGGAGCTTCTTACGGCCCTGCCGCTGCTTCTTCTGCCTGGGGATTCGATCCTGGTAAAGGCCTCCCATTTTATGGAATTTCCTGAGATTGTAGAGTGGCTGGAGCGCCACGGGAACTAAAAAAATACTTCTTACGCCAAAAGCAGGCCGGTCACTGATTGCCCGGCCTGCTTTTTATATTATTCAAATAACCGCTTATTTTAATCCTGCTACCAGTTCCTCATCAACCCTTGCGTCCGGAGTCAGTTTGTAAATAGCGATGTAAATGATAAAGGAAATTACCATTGCCACCAGACCTGCCGGAAGATCCAGAGGAAGCTGTACCTTGTACTGGAATACGAATCCGAGAATTGCTCCAATGATAAAGGAGATTACTCCTGCCCAACGGAAGTTCGGATGCTTGTTTAACAGCTCCATATTGTATTTATCTTTGTTCTTTCTTCCGATGATAAAGTAGTCAGCAAGAATCGGGGCACAGAGAGGTGGGGCCATCGAACCCAGAACATTGATAAAGTTTGCAAAGAACAGCTGATAGAACGCAAAGGTTCCCAGAATCGTTCCCACACTGCCTGCGATAATAACCAATTTTTTACGCGGCACTCTGACACCCAGAGCATTCAGAGATGGGCCTGTATATAGTGCGTTACAGTAAAGCTCGCTGTTATCGGTGGTCCACAGTGCGGTGGTCCATACCACTACGCCCAGAATTGCAACCAGCAGGTTTACGCCCAGCATCCAAAGCACATAGTTAAAATCGCCGATATGTACCGTTCCGATATATCCGACGATATTCAGAATCGGATTGGTCAGAATAAAGCAGGCTGCCGCACAGCCCCATACTGCTTTTACACTCTTATTGAAGCGGAACATATCTACGCCCATAACTGCGCCTGCAATCCAGCTTCCTACTACTGCGGTAATCGCCTGACCCATACCCAGACCATGAAGACTGCTTGCCTCGTCCAGAAAGCCACCTACGCCGCCAGCCTGTACTACAAAAATTACACCTACTACGACCGCAACAATCAGAATCAGCGGTGCAAAAACATCGGATACCTTTTCAATCGCACCCATTCCGCGTACTGCGGTATAAGTAAATACAATGCCCCAAATCAGGCAGGCAATCGTAACCTCCAGCGTAATCGGAGCTACACCCGTAAAGCCGTACTGAGACGGATCAAATACGATAATACCTGTAGGATTGCCGACAAACGCTCCCCAGATGTCTCCAATCATTCCCAAAATACTAGAAAACCATCCAAGGGTCAGCAAAGCCATAACTGCCATGGGAATAACACTTCCCTTATAGCCATAAGAAAAGCGTGATAAAAGCGACAGATTTAAACCTGTCTTCTGAGCTACGATACCAAGGGAACAGGTGATCAGATACAGGGCACCCATGCCCAGAATAACCGCAAGCATAGCCTGTGCAGGCGGCATTCCACCGGTTCCGCCGTAACCGCCCAAAGTTCCGCCGATAATCAGACCGGTTACTGCATAACCAAATCCAATCCATACCATGAACTGACTTTTTGTGGAACGACGTGCCGTAACCGGAACTGGTTCCAGCATAAATTCTCCATCATCATATTCCGACTCCTGGGGACCTTTTTTCACTTTGTTTTCATCCATAAACCTCTTTTCCTTTCTGTTTTCTTAGTTTCATTCATCCTGCTCTGTTGTTCGAAAAGAATTTCCTCTCAGACTGCATATATGTATATCAGATGTATATCACAGAAATACATTCCTCGTCAATAACTTTTAGATAATTCAGCAAAAAACAGCATTTATACCAATAAGTCCGCTTTATTTTCGTAAATATTCCTGTTAATTTCTCATTGATCCTTTTGATTATTGCACTTATAATAAACTTAAATTCATTTATCCCTGTCTGTTCCCACTGTAAGAGGAGACATTACTCTATGGCATTAACCACGCAACCCAAAAATCTTTCTACAACAGAATCTATTCTGGATCAGCTGCGAAACGACATCAACAATTTTGTCTATGACGAGCAGTTTATTACAGAAGCTGCGATATCCACACGCTTCCAGGTGAGCAGAACGCCTGCCAGAGAGGCTCTGAATACGCTCTGTCAGGAAGGGATCCTTGAGAAAATTCCACGAAAGGGTTATCTCATACGCAAGCTCTCTCTTTCTGAGCTTCAACAGCTCTGTCAGTACCGTTCCATTCTGGAATGCGGCTCAGTGGAGTACGCGATTCGTTTTGCTTCCGATTCTGATTTGGAAAAAATCTCCGAATTAGCCAATCGAACCCTTGATCCGAAGGATCCGGATTTCAATAATCAGTACCATGAGCTGAATCTGACCTTTCATCTTTCCATTGCCAGGCTTACCAGGAATACCTACCTGATATCTGCCCTGGAAAATGTGTTTAACCGATTGCGTCGGGATCTTCTCATAGACGGCCGCTCCAATCTGGAAAATTCTCTGGATATGCACATACAGCTGGCTGCGGCTATGAAACGCAGAGATCTGGAGCAGGCTCACCGGATTACAGCTGATCAGATTGATTTTGTTGAAAAACGACTTTATTTACATTAACTATGTATCCTGAAAGGAGATTTATATTATGATGAACGAATTATGGAAAATGACGGCACATCAGGTGAAAGAAGCTCACTTCACAAAAGCAATCATCTCTATCGGCTCCTGCGAGGCTCACGGACAGCATATCGCAGAGGGCTGCGATACCCTGGTAGCTTATAAGCTTTCCAAACAAATCGCAGACCAGGTAGACGGCATGATGGTGCTTCCGCCTATTACCATTGGCTACAGTGCCCATTACGACAGCTTCCCCTTCTCCCTGACCTTCAGCTATGACACCACCATTGCTGTCCTGTATGATACCATCGAGTCCGTACTGCGCAACGGCATCAACCATATCTTTATTATGAACGGCCACGATGGCAATATCGCCCCCATTGAGATTGCTTCCCGCAAGATCAAAGAGAAATATCCCGACGCGCAGATCGCTGCCCTGACCCAGTGGTGGGTTGCAGCCGGTAATCTGCTCCCGAAGGATACCTTCGAGGTATGGGACGGTCTGGGCCATGCAGGTGAGGGCGAAACCTCTATCGCTTACTACCTGTTCCCGGATTGGTGCGAACCCGAATACGCTACTTGCGTGATCCCAAATCTGCCTTCTGAAGTAGAAATCAAATGGGATTTCTCTGAGCTGACCGATACTGCCCAGACTGGCGATGCCACCAAGGGTACCGCCGAGAAGGGTAAGAAGATGAACGATGTAATCGTCGAGCACGTTGTAAAGACTTTGAAGGAATTGGATGCAACCGGCTGGAAGTACAGACCGGAAAAATAAATCTATTTATCTCAAAAAGGGGAAGCTGCTTTCGCGGCTCCCCTTTTCTCATGTACTTTTTATTTTATAAATCCGTCCTGCACGATATCCTGAATCACTTCCGTCGGAATGGTGAATTCCACGCTGCCCATGCTCATGGGAGCTACTTCTCCTTCGTCAAATACGATAACCAGCCTGCCCTCCTCGTTGATATAGAAGGTGGTGTCCGCTGTAATAGACTTGAAATCCCATTCCGGGGTGTCGCTGTCCAGCCAGTAAGTGACATTCTCATCGGCAGCCATCTGCTCCTTCATCTGCTCCCGGATATTCTCACTGATGGGATCGATGTAATTGACTCCTTCCTTGAATATACCGCTTAAATTAATCAGCTCTCCGGTCTTTTTATCAATATGGTAAATTTTTACTGTTTCTTCACCGCTGGCCATGATAACCAGCTTATCAAACCGGATAGAGAACAGACGCTCCGAATCGGTAATCACCTGATAGTCCAGATCCACCGCCTGATATCCCTGGCCATCTGCGGCCTCCACGTCTGCCTGATACTGGGCAATGATCTCGTCGGTGTATTCCTGGATGCTCTGGTTGATGGCGTCGGTGCTTTCCTGATTGACGATGCCGTCTTCATTTTTCACCTCTACCTCCGGCACCTTAACGTCGGCATACATCTGATTGGTGCTGTCCTGATATTCCCGGAAGGTAACAACCTCCGCGATAGCTCCGATAACCGGGATTTTCGCCATGGCGTGGGCGATATTGGCGCCGGAATTGGCCATGACTGTGATTGCGATGACAGCAGCTGCTACGGCTCCGCCTGCAGTCTTTACGAAGGCAATCATTTTATTCTTCTTTTTCACGGGTTTTCTCTTCTTTTCTGTAGTCGCTGTGGTTGTCTGATTTTCTGTTGCCATATCTTTCTTCGCCTCCCGGATGCCTGCCTCTACGCGGTTTCGAAGCTCTGCGGGAATGGGGATCTCATGATATTCCTGATTCATTTTTCTTAACCTTTCATCCTTCATAGAGCAATTCTCCTTCCGTCAATTCCACCCTGAGCTTTTTCAGACTTCGATAGAGTATGGTTTTCACCGTGTTTGTATTTTCCTGGAGCGTCCGGGCGATGTCCTCCAGCTTCTGATCCTCGAAAAACCGCAGTACAATCACTGCCTTTTCCCTGGGCTCCAGAATCTTCAGGGCCTCCAGGGTATCGAAATCCTGATAGGTATCTTCCTTTCCGGTCTCTCCTGCTTCCTCCAGTCCGGTTTCATTCTTTCTGCTGCGGATCAGATCCACAGCAGTATTCATGACAATGCGCCAGATCCATGTCCGGATATAGGCTTCCTGCTGCACTTTACCCGCGTTTTTGATGGCCTTGTATACACTTTCCTGTACAATGTCCAGGGCGTCTTCTTCGTTTCTTACATAAGAGTAGGCCAGCCGGTACATGGCTTCATAATTGTCCAGGATCTGGTCTTCTACTTTTTGCTGTAAGGATACTGTTTTCATCTTCTGTCCCGTTCTCCTTTCCTTCCATTCTATCTGTTAGACGGCAGAAACCTTGAAATAGTTTTAAAAAATATCATTTTATTTTCTGCTGTAAAAATTACCCTGGGGAAAAGCCTGTGTCAACCGGCATTTTCTGTCAGGGTAATTTCAAATTCTCTCTATCGCTTTTAGAAGCTGTGACCGCCTCCGGAGCTGCCGCCGGAATCGCCTCCTCCACTGTAGCCTCCTCCGCCGGAATCGCTTCCGCCGCCGGAGCCGGAGCTTTCCGATTCCGTAAACGTGTAGGTACGGATACACTGCTTGGATACCTTCAGCTTAAACCGGTTGGTATCAAAGGGAGTCATCCGCACTTTTTCTTTTTTAACGGTCATACTCCGGGCTACTCTCAGATACAGGTAGTTGAGCAGGAAGCCCAGGATAATCGCCAGGAACAGGTTGTTGATCCGCTGCATGGGCCGCCAGATGCTGCTGCCGGTGAGAAGTCTCTGGCACTGCTCAAAGGCTCCGATGGCACAATCGTCGTAGCGTTTGGCGCTGGCCAGCCGATAGATATTATCCGTAATGGAGTTGGCGTCCCGGTTGCGGATGATATGCCGGGTGGGACCGGTGCAGTACAGATAGATCTCCCTGTGATACATATCAATGGTGAACATGACCACAGGAGCCTTTTTGGAGCTGCCGTAGTATCCCGCGCAGACCTTTTCACAGACCGCTGCCGTAGTGGAAGCCTCCTTTTCCTCTGTGGTATAGAAGATGACGTTGGCGTACTCGGAGATGGGCTCCATACTGGCCAGAACCGCTTCTTTTTCATCGTCGCCCACCAGTTCTGCCTGATCCTCGTAAATGATATCGTACGGATCCGCCGCCAAAACAGTTTTATTTCCAATGAGCAGACTGCCCAGCCCAATGCCCAATACCACTGCACAGGCAATCTCCATTTTCCAAAGAAGGCTCTTTTTCTCTTTTCTTCTACTCACGGTTATGCCCTCCTTTATAAAGCTCAAACTGCGGCATGGGCCGGGAACAGCTTAAGTTGTAATCCCGGATAATTTCCAGAAGCATCAGGATATCCACGCCGAAGGCCGCCAGGATCACTGCGTAATACCACAGATCCTCCACCGGGTTTACATAAGCTGTCACGCCCAGCAGCAGTGTCGCCAACAGGCAAAGCCAGTCCACCGGCAGGGTCCGGGTCCGCTTTTTCCAGAGCTTCGTCCGCTTCGGCGTATCCTTCAGGATAAACACCAGCTGGAACACTGCGGATACCAGCGCCAGGAGCACCTTCAGGGACTTGCCGCTCTCCGTGTAGGCCGTATCACAGAAGGCCACTAAGATAAAGGTAATCAGTAAAATGCCGATGGGCGTACCAATGACAGAGGCCACTATAATCAGCGGAATCTTCCATTTTTCATTGCTCAGGCGTTTCTTCCGGCGCTTCTTCTTTACCCGGTATTCCCGGGCAACCTCTCTCTGATAAAGCCTCTTAATATTGGAATGCCACAGCAGGCACAGCACCAGGTTAAACAGGGCTGTGATTCCCAGCATGGTCTTTGCCGTAAACATCAGATCCTGAAACAGGCTGAATATCACAAATAACACAGCCGCCAGGATCAGAGATACGATTGTAAATTTTTTACTGTCCACAGGAACGTCACAGCTGATATTCGCATTTCGCCCGTCGATGGCCGCATAGGCTACACGTCCTTTGTTCCGATAGGACATGAACCAGACCGGTTTCAGCACGTCGCCCGCATAACGGGTATGCAGAACCGGTTCCCGTTTGGCTCGGGTAACGTCCATACCGGCCAGGTTAGCATTTAACTGATCCTCCAGCTTCTGTCCGGCCACAGTCTCGGCATACGGCTCATAGACCTCCGGCGGTACGTCTGCAGTGTCCGCATAGAAACCGCAGAGAAAGCCCGGCGCGAAAACCCGGCCGCTTCCCCGGTCAATCCCGTCCTGAATCCACTCGCTCTGCTCGTCCGGAAAAGAGGAAGAAGCCGCATGGGTGATATCCGTCACCTTTCCGGAAGCCTCGATATTCATATCCCATTCCTTTACCGTATAGTGCCGTCTTCCTTTTTTCTTGCCGTTATAAGTGGTAGTCTTTCCCTTCATCTGGTACGCGCCCTCCGCCTCCGCTTCATAGGAATGAGAGGGGACGTAGATTCCGCGGAATTCATGCTCCGCCTCCGGATTCTTATATTCCTCCGGCACATAGGCGCACCGATTCACAAAATCCCGGAACCGCTTCCTGCAGTCTGACTTGTCCACGGTAAATGGAAAAATCCGGAAAGGCACCTTGATCTGCTCCGTCCGCTGCTGCAGTACCGCAGACGCGCCGCAGTAGCTGCAAAAGCCCGCAATGGTATGGTCATTGGTGTAAATCTCGCCGCCGCACTGGGGGCAGCGGAAGGCCTGGATCTCGTACAAATCCTGTTCCGCGTCCTTCTCTCGCTTGATCGAATCCACAGCAAAGCTGCTGCGGCAGCTTCCGCAGCGCAGTCTTCCCAGCTTAATATCGTACAGCAGTTCACTGCCGCAATTAGGGCATCCGTACATCCTTTTTCCTCCGTATTTTTCATATTCTTCCATTCTTATCCTACTTATGAGTATAACCGTTTTTAACAGTCCCGGCAACTAAAATACCGCAAGGCATATTTTCTTTTTTCCCTTCATATATATCACCAGACTTTCTCACGCAGGTTCTATATTATGTCAACTGTTTGTACGGTTATAGAGGCTTTGAACCGGTTTCTCTGGGGACTTCCGATGATTTTGGGGTTGGCTGGGACGCACATTTTTCTGACCTGGAAGACGGGATTTGTGCAGAGGAGACTGCCGCTGGCGGTGCGGCTTTCCGTGGCGGCTGAGAACTCGGGCGCAGGGGCCGGAAAGGACGGCGGTGGGCTTTCGCCCTTTGCTTCGCTGTCTACAGCCCTGGCCTCGTCGCTGGGCGTCGGAAATATCGTCGGTATGGGGACAGCTGTGGCCCTGGGCGGGCCCGGGGCGGTGTTCTGGTGCTGGATTACCGGCTTCTTCGGGATCGCGACCACTTACGGGGAGGCGCTGCTTTCGCTTAAATTCCGGGTGCGGGGGCGTGACGAACGGCTGGTGGGCGGGCCCATGTATGTGCTGGAATATCGGCTTCACCGAAAAGTCGCCGCCATCTTCTTCGCGGTCTGCGGGGTGCTGGCTTCCTTCGGAATCGGCTGTGCCATCCAGGTACACGCCATAGCGGATATGCTGCCGCTTCCCCCCATTCTCACGGGGCTCACTGTGGGGCTTCTCACCTGCTCCGTGATCTTCGGCGGCAGCCAGGCTATTTCCCGGGTCTGTGAGAAGCTGGTACCCTTTATGACCCTGTTTTATCTCTCAGGCTGTCTTATGATTCTTGTAGCAAATCGGGCTTTCCTGCTGCCAGCCTGCCGCCTGATTCTGAAATGTGCCTTCGCGCCCCGGGCTGTCTCAGGCGGCATGGTGGGCTCCGGACTGCTGCTGGCAGCCCGCTACGGGGTAGCCCGGGGCCTTTTCACCAACGAGGCCGGGATGGGAAGCGCGCCCCTGGCCGCTGCCTCCGCCCGCTGTTCCGATCCGGTGCGGCAGGCCCTGGTGGCCTCTACGGCCACCTTCTGGGACACGGTGGTGGTCTGCCTGATCACGGGGCTGGTCATCGTAAGCCATTTCCTGGCCCGGGATCCTGGCCTTTTGACTTCTGGTGTGGCCATGTCCGGCAGCGACTTTACCTGGCGGGCCTTTTCTGCCATTCCCTGTCTTGGACAGCCGGTACTCTTATTCAGTATCGTGACCTTCGCCTATGCTACGATTCTCGGGTGGTCCTTTTACGGGGAGCGGTGCCTGGAATATCTCTTCGGAACGAAAAGCTTCTTCCTGTATCGGCTCTGCTGGGTCCTTACACTGGTGTTCGCGCCGGTGCTGCGGCTTTCGCTGATCTTTGAGGTCTCAGATCTGCTGAACGCGTTGATGGCGCTGCCGAATCTGCTGGGGCTTCTGCTGCTGGCGGATGTGATCCGGGACGAAACCAGGATCTATTTTTCCGGGAAATAAAGTGAAACACCCTACGGGTGTACCTGAATGCCCTGAGAACACGGGCAAATGTAGTGAAACACCCTACGGGTGTACCTGAATGCCCTGAGGACACGGGCGAATATAATGAAAGGGACTGCCAACTTCTGCTGTGTGCTCATCGCTCACCTCAGACCGGCAGTCCCTTTTGATTATTGTCTATACTGTTTGTCGTTTCCATATTTAATTTTCCTCAGCCTTTTTATAACACCGGCTCCTCCGCAAAGCTTTCGTAATACTCCTTAAAGAACTCGTTTACCTTTGCTAAAATCTTCTTCATAAGTCATGCTCCTTTCTTCAATTCACCCATGTTCTCAGGGCATCCAGGAATACCCGTAGGGTATTTCTGTGCTGAATACTTCCGGGATTTTTTGAATCCCTTGTTTCTTGTTGTCTTTACTATAGCACCTTGCAATTCACTTGTGAAATACATATAATAAAAGCATCTTGATACTCAAAAAGTATAATGCAGGAGGCCATCATGGAGCTGAGACACATTCGATATTTTAAGGCAGTCGCAGATGAAAAAAACTTTACCCGGGCAGCGGAGAAGCTGAATATCGCCCAGCCGCCCCTGAGCCGCCAGATTCAGGATCTGGAAAAGGAGCTGGACACGAAGCTGTTCCTTCGCAGTCCCCACAGCATCTCCCTGACCGAGGAGGGGGAGCTGTTTCTCCAGTACGCGAACCAGATTCTCGACCTGGTCAATAAATCCGCCGAGGAGGTCCGGGAAGTCCGGGAGGGCCTGCAGGGTATGCTCTACATCGCCTCCGTGGAGGGCTGCTGCCCCCATCTTTTCGCCGAATGGATCTCCTCCTTCCAGGAGAAATACCCCCATGTCCAGTACAACCTCTGGAACGGCAATTCCGACGACGTGAACGCCCGCGTGGCCAAAGGCCTCTGCGAGGTTGCCATGATTACCGCCCCCTACAATAAAGAAGGCTTTGAAGTACTTCCCGTCTGCAAGGAGCCCTGGGTGGCCCTGCTGCCCCATGAGCATCCGCTGGCGAAGCTGCCCGGCGACTCCGTAACCCCCGAACAGCTCCTGCCCTATGACCTTCTGATTCCTTCCCGGGAATCCCGGAAGCACGAGATCGACCAGTGGTTCCTGGGCACCGGGCAGAAGCCCATTATCCGGGGCCGCATCGCCCATATGGTAAATGCCTACGAGCTCAGTCTCCACGGCGTCGGCGTCTCCATTTACCCGGCTTCTATCTCTTCCCTGATCCGGGCCAATGAGCTCTGCGTCAAAAAAATCAGCCACCCGGACGCCTATGCTTCTTACGCCCTCATCTGGAGTAAGAACCATCAGCTGTCCCATGTGGCTGAAGAATTCATCATTCATGTGGAAAACAGACTTACACAGCAGTCTCCGGCCGGAGCACTCCCGTAACTTTTTTCATGCAATACAGGCAGGTTGGGAAGATATACACGCAGGCCGCTATCCAGGCCGTCTGATCCGCAAAGCAGATGGCCGTATAGCCGAAGGTTCCCACGAAGCCCAGGCTGACTACCGTCCGGGCAATCATTTCCATCACGCCGGAGAAAAAGGCGCGGCCGGAGAAGCCCAGTCCCTGGGTCACCATACGGGATACGTTCAGAATACCGAGACTCCAGTAGAAATAGCCCATACACCGCAGATATTTGGCGGAAGCATCCAGAACCTCCACGTTGTCTTTGCTCAGGAACATGGTGGAAAGGGTTCGTCCAAATAGAATCAGGATCAGACCCGCAAATACACCGTATCCCACGGCCACACCCATGCCCCGGAACATGCCCTGGCGAATCCGCCTGGCCTGACCGGCGCCCAGATTCTGGCTGCAGAATACGGAGGTCGCCGTCGCCAGCGCGTCAAAGGGGCAGAGGGCGAACTGCTTGATTTTCACTGCCGCCGTGAAGGCTGACACATAGACGCTTCCCAGACTGTTATTGGCCGACTGCATGACCATGCTGCCGATAGCGGTAATGGAAAACTGCAGACCCGTAGGCAGTCCCATCAGAAGGAGCTCCTTCATGGCTTCTCCATCCAGCTCCCGGTTCTCCCGGGACATCCGCATGAGCTTCACCCGGCGGATGATAAATCCCAGACACAGGAGGCCGCTGATGGCCTGAGAGGTCACGGTCGCAATGGCCGCTCCGGCGCAGCCCCATTTCAGGACTACGATGCAGAACAGATCCAGGAAAATATTTAAAATCGCCGAAAACGCCAGGAACAGAAACGGCGTCCTGCTGTCTCCCACTGCCCGGAGAATGCTGGACAGGTAATTATATAACAGGGTAAATGGCAGGCCGATAAAAATCACCAGCAGGTATGCGTAGGCATTGGCGAAAATGTCCTCCGGCACAGACAGGATCTGTAAAATCCAGCTGCAGAGCAGCGTACAGGCCGCCGTCACGATCACCGCGATGCCCGCGGTCAGAACGCCGCCGTTGAACACATAGCGCCGCATGGTATCCTGCCTGTCTGCGCCGAAATATTTCGCAATGGGAATTCCGAAGCCCGTGCAGGCTCCCATACAGAAGCCCAGAACCAGAAACTGCACGCTGCTGCTGGCGCCCACCGCCGCCAGGGCCTTCGCTCCCAGGGTCTGCCCTACGATGGCCGCGTCGATGATATTGTAGGTCTGCTGCAGAAGATTGCCCACCAGAAGGGGAAGGGCGAACTGCAGCATGGATTTTAAAGGATTGTCTGTGATCATAGATGTTCCGGTTGACATATTTTTACCTCTTACGAAAAAATCTCAAAAAAGATACCTTAATGGTTTACTACTTCTTCCGCTTTCTGTCAACGGTCTTTTTCCACAAAAAAGCAAAAAGACACGCGATTTTTCCACATCAGAAAACCGCGTGTCCACACTTCATCCTCTTCACTTTTCCCCCTGCACAATCCGGCATACCGCGCGGCCTTCTTTGGCGTCCAGCAGAAGTCTCGCATGGTGTTCCGATACGTCGAATACCCGTATCAGCTTTCCGAATTCCGCCTTATCCGGCCAGATCGCCCCAAACACATCCGGGAAGGTGTTCAGATAATCCGGGCGGTAGATCTTCGTCTTGCTGTTCTCATTGATGGCCCCGTAGTAGATGTCCGCTTCCACCAGCTCCTGGAACATGTGGCTGCCGTAGGACAGGGACGGGTTGTAACCGGCCTTGCTGTAGGCCACCTCGCAGATGGCGGAAAAGCAGCTCACATCAGAATATTTCACCGGCACGCCAAGCTCCGGCGAGGAGGTTCCGCAGCGGCCCGGCACCAGCAGCATCATATGCTTTCCCTGCTGGCTGAAATACTGGTTGATCATTCCGATCATATTGGCCACATCCGGCTTCTTCGCGTATGGATAATCATAATACTTCTGGGGATCCACCCAGACGATGATATCCAGCTTTTCTTCCTTGGAGCGCCACATGGAGGTTCTTCGGACGTCAAATAAGACCTCTTCCTCATGCCCTTCCGGCATTACAAACTTCTGCTCGGCCACCTGGCGTAAGGGTCTGCACTGGAACAGATTCAGGTGAATCTTCCCGTCTTCGCCCTCTTCCATGGCAAATTCGATGTCCACAGGGCGGCCATATTCGCCCTCCAGCATCTTCAGGATGCGCTGCATCATACGCATAAAATCATTGTCGTAGGCGATGCCCTGGCAGTCCGCGAACAGCACCGGACGGTATCGTCCCATTTCCTGTAAGCGCTGTTCCGCGTCCGTATCGTGACTCAGGATCAGCTTCTTCCCGCGCTCCGGTAAAAGGGGCATCAGCTCCTCCAGCCAGATGGTCCTGTGCCCGGCGCTCTTCAGATCCAGCACATCCACCTGCCGCTGGGAATATTTGTGGCGTTCGCCAGCAGTGGCATACAGGCTGCCCCGTGCGCGATCCAACGCAATCAGTCTCGGATAATCGCCGGGGGTACGCTCTACCGCCCTGGTTCCGAGCCCCGCCACGATACGCAGCATACCAGCCTCCGGATTCATCTGCTCCATCCATTTATAAGGATTGTAGGAGCAGCCCATACCGGCCGCCAGAGGAAGGTAATAGCCGCCCATGCGCATCCCTTCCACCCGTTGCACCAGCAGTGCCATGCGTTCATCTGTATGGGTCAGGCCGCGGGTTCTGCGGTATTCCACCGCGGATTCGTTCCAGACACTCTTGTATACACGGAACACCGCCGCCTTCAGTTCTTCCATTCGCTCCTCTTCTTTTCCCTGATTGGTGCAGAAGACGGATTCGTATTTTCCGGTAAATGCGTGATCGAAGCCGTCCTCCAGGGTGCTGCTGGAACGGACCACATAGGGGTCGCCTCCCAGATGACCCAGCAGTTCCCCAAACTTCCTCTTCGTCCGCTCGGAGAAATTCTCCTCCCAGAGATATTCCGCAAATACATCGGATCCGATAAACCAGGAGTGATGCGGGAGCAACAGTGACTCATATTCGGGAAGCTTCTCTCTTATCAGCTTTCTGGCAAGCAGCACGCCGCAGGCCTTTCCTCCGATGACACCGTCGCCGACCTTGTGGCGCAGGACCGTCCGGTAGTCTTCCTCGTCAAACCATTTCACAATCAGCTTTTCCATCCGCGGCTCGCGGGTCATCAGCTCATTGCAAAGCAGTCTCTTCTCCTGAAATTCCAGCGTCTGCCCGCTTTCCAGCTTTTCTCTTACTCTTATTATTTCCTTCACTCTGCTCATGCTACCCACTCCGTTCGCAGCATACGCTCCGCGATGCACAGGACTCATGCTGACGCATGAGTCCGTGCCTGCATAACCCGTGATTTCGGCATCTGCATGCCAAAACACCCCGCGGGACAGTGACTGCGGTAATCTACGGCCAGATCGCCCTTGCTTTCTTGGCCTTTACTACACGGTCCACCGCGATCAGGTATGCGCCTGTACGCAGGGGAACCTTCTTTTCCTGTGCAATATTGTATACAGCATCGAAGGAGTTGTTCATAATACGTTCCAGCTTCGCGTTGACCTCTTCCTCGGTCCAGCTTACAGACTGGATATTCTGTACCCACTCAAAATAAGATACCACCACGCCGCCGGCGTTGGACAGGATGTCCGGTACGATGACCACGCCCTTGTCGTTCAGAATCGGGTCTGCCTCTGCGGCGGTGGGGCCGTTGGCCGCCTCCACGATAAGCTTTGCCCGGATCTTGTCCGCGTTGGAACCGTTGATCTGATTCTCCAGGGCCGCCGGTACCAGCACGGTGACGGGCAGTTCCAGCAGTTCCTCATTGGTAATGCGGCTCATGCCGTCCTCTTCATAGCCGGACAGCAGGTTCCTGCGATCCTTACCCAGATAAGCCAGAATAGCCGGGATATCCAGGCCATCCTTCTTGTAGACGCCGCCGGATACGTCGCTGACCGC
The DNA here is from genome assembly GCF_025567165.1 of Laedolimicola ammoniilytica. NCBI lineage: Bacteria > Bacillati > Bacillota > Clostridia > Lachnospirales > Lachnospiraceae > Laedolimicola > Laedolimicola ammoniilytica. The sequence goes on along the minus strand of NZ_JAOQKC010000021.1, from coordinate 21,957 downwards.
AACTACTTTCATGCCTTCCTGGTGGAGCAGCTTGGCGGTGATGCTTCCCACGTTGCCCATACCCTGTACGGCCACGTCGGTGCCCTTCATCTCCATGCCCAGCTTCTTCATGATATTTCTTGTGGTGAACATGACGCCGCGTCCGGTGGCTTCATTCCGTCCCAGCGCTCCGCCCAGCTCGATGGGCTTGCCGGTGACGACGCCGTGTACGCAGTGTCCCTTCAGCATACTGTAAGTATCCATCATCCAACCCATGACCGCCGCGTTCGTTCCCACATCCGGAGCCGGAATATCCTGTTCCGGTCCAATCAGGGGCATGATGGCCGCCGTAAATCTTCTGGTGATGGCCCGAAGCTCCCGCTCGGAAAGCTCATGGGGATCGCAGATCACGCCGCCCTTGCCACCGCCGTAAGGAATATTGACCACCGCGCATTTGAAGGTCATCCATGCCGCCAGAGCCTTGACCTCGTCGTTATTTACTGCCGGATGGAACCGGATACCGCCCTTGGCCGGTCCCCGGGATGTGGAATGCTGCACACGGTAGCCCTCGAATACCCGGATGCTTCCGTCGTCCATCTCCACCGGAACCGATACCTTCAGCTCGCGCTCCGGATACTTCAGCGGCTCGATATCGCTCTCGCTGTAGCCCAGGATCTGTGCCGCCTCGTCCATGACCTTCAGTACGTTTTCATATGGGTTGTATGCCATACTCTCTTCCTCCTATTTTACATTTATTTTTGCATTTTGCATTAAATTGTTTTACTTTACGCTCGTTTTTTATATATTTATTATAAAATAGAAGGAGTGGTATTATCAAATACCTATATTTATATAATTATTATAACTTGTAAACTATGCCATTCTATGCCATCCATATCGCTGTATGTCCTTATTCTCCGTATCGTTCTATACAGCATTACTTAGTTTACTTCGGATTTAAAATTCCTGCAAGCGGATTTTCGACGGATTTTCCAGCAACGCAATTAAATCCTGTTCAGAACGGACCTCATAATCCGGCTCTGCTTCCCCCGTGGCCTGACGCCCTCTGTGATTAAACCAGACGGCCTTCCAGCCCGCGCCCCTGGCTCCCAGGATGTCATGCCCGTAGGCGTCCCCTACAAAGCAAATCTCCTCAGGCTTCAGCCCCAGCTTGTCCTGAGCCGCCGCGAAAATCTCTTTATGGGGCTTTCCAATCCCCAGATCCCCGGATATCCAGATCCGTTCCATGGGAATCCACCGCTCCAGACCCAGCGCGCGTACCTTGTCCCGCTGGTGCTCCGACGGTCCGTTGGTGATGATTCCAAGAGTCGTTTTCTTCGACAGCTTTTCCAGCAGCCCTTCCATCTCCCCGGTCATACGGATGTTATGCTGATGCTTCTCATACACACTCTGAAACTGCAGCGCCGTAGCCCCGTCGATGATTTTCCCGTAATCCCGGAACGCATTTCCCAGGCGGTAAATATACATCTCCTCCATGGAAATCTCCCCGCTTAAAGAGCGGTCATAGATCCGATCGCTATACTTCCTGCTGGCCAGGAACGCCCCCTCCAGATCCATCTCCTCCCCCGGGAAAAACTCCCGAAAGGCCTCCTTAAACGGGATGGATAAGTCGTATAACGTATCGTCGATGTCAAATAAAATTGCCTTGATCCTATGCATTTTTTTCTCCTCCGCTTACTTCTGCACTGATTATACTCTATCCGCCGGTGGAGGGCAACCGGGAACAGAAGTGTGTACCTGCACAAAATACGGAGCGCCGGTCCCGTCAGGGGCGCTGCGCTCCGTATTTTATACGCTCTTATTTTGTTTTTCTTCCGACGCCGCTGTCTGCCAGCCTCCGCTTTAGCTGTCAGTCCTGCGCTTTTTCAGCAGCAGAGCCAGGGCGGTCCCCGCTCTTCAGCCTGTGAACCAGCCTTTTGTACTGCGGGCGGTCAAAATCCTTGCCGGACTGCTTGTCCATATAGATATTGCGTTTGGGGGCGGCCGCCCGCTCCATCGCCAGCCGCTGTCGTTCCTCGTTCTGGCCCATCGTTGAAACCCGGATATAGCCATAATCCATTGTATCTTCCTCCTTATAACAGCATCCTGCATCTTGCATAAACATAAAAGCCCGGCAGCTCCATTTTCAGGCGCTGCCGGGCTTGTGATTCATGCTATTTTGCAGACTGTTTTCAGGCACATTCTCGCGCCGAGGCGCGGTTGCTTCAGCAACCATCTACCACTTTTAATAGCCCCAAGTCATCAGCTTCCACTCTCCGCCATCCGAGCGGGCCAGCCACCATTCCCAGCCAGTGTATTCCGTGTCCGCATTCCAGGCTCCGCCGCCTTTCTTGGGTGAATGGAACTCGCTGGTAAAGGCAATGCATTCGGTGAAGGTTTCCTGCATGTCATCGGGCGCTCGCAGGTCATTCATCCAGGTGATATTGTCCGCATTGCATTCCTCGTCGGAGATATAGGAAATACGGTGCAGCTCGCAGCCCTTCCAGGTGGCAAATGTCGTCTCTATCAGTCTGATGGCTGCGTCCATGTCCTGGGTGGTATAAAGTCTGGAATCGCCGTAATCAATGGTTACGTCTGCCATATTTTTTCCACAGCCTGCCAAGCTCAATACGCATATGAGCCATACTGAAAATTTGCAAATCTTTTTCATGGATGTTCCCTCCCCGTCGGTTTTATTTATCCTTATTTTAACATTCTTTTTCCATCCATTTATTAATTTCCAATTAAGATTTACATAACGCACAAATAGGCGAAATATGCCGCGTAGCACAGGAGCATTACGATGCCGCAGGGCTTTCTCAATTCCCGGTTCCGGAATGTTCCCAGCCACAGCACCACGCCTGCCCCGATGGCGATTACCGTATCTGCGATAAATTTACGTTCAAAGGGTACGGGACAGATCAGAGCGGCCGTTCCGATTACAAAAAGAATATTAAAAATATTACTGCCGACGATATTGCCGATGGCGATTCCGGCATTTCCACGTCTCGCTGCCGTCACAGACGTCACCAGCTCCGGAAGAGACGTTCCCAGGGCGACAATGGTTAGACCGATAAACCGCTCGCTCATTCCGAAGTAACGGGCAATGGCAGAGGCTCCGCTGACTGCGAAATCGCTGCCCTTCACAACCAGAATTCCGCCAAGCACCATCAAAAGCAGGCATTTCCATACGGGAAAGTCCTTCACTGTTCCCTCTTCCCCGGCATTCTCTTTTCTGGCCATCACGAAAAGATAGCCCAGATATGCCAGAAAAAAGATCCAGAAAATCACGCCCTCCATAAAGATAATCCGGCCTCCTGTCATTCCGAATCCCAGCAGGAGCGTCGTAACCGCAAGCATGAAGGGAATCTCATAATGAAGCGTAGAACGCTGGATCGTCACATTGGTGATTACCGCCGTGATTCCCAGTATAATCAGAATGTTTAAAATATTACTGCCGACCACATTTCCCACCGTGATACCTGCGTTTTGCTGCATGGCCGCCGTGACGCTCACCGCCGCCTCCGGCATACTGGTTCCCATGGCCACAATCGTAAGCCCAATCACCAGCTGCGGAATTCCCAGCTTTTTCGCGATACACGCCGCTCCTTCCACGAACCAGTCCGCTCCCTTCACCAGGAACAAAAAACCTGCCAGTAAAATCATAACCTGCCACAACATCATTCGTACCTCTCTTTCTTTGGTTTCTGTCACAGCAGGAGAAATGGATAAAAAAAGAGACTCCTACTGCAGCTACAGTAAAAGTCTCGCTATTCCATCACTTTCCGAGTTATCTGTTATAACTGTCCTGACGAAGAAGTGAACCGAACTCTGTCGGCAAGCTACTCCCTTTTATCGACTCTATTCTAGCAAAAAGTACCCAAAAGCGCAATCCCTTTTTTAGATACCGGCAACTGAATCGACGGGCAGGGATCCGCAAAATCAGGTTGTTTGCTCCATTCGGCGTCATGGCCATCTCTGCGCCAAGCTGGAAAAAGCCCATTCCAACGATCAGCATGACAGCCCCCGTAAGGAACATCCCTACGCTGCCCAGCTCCATGGGGATCAGAAAAATACTGATCATCAGAACAATTCCGGTAATAGGAAGAACAGCAGAAAGTGATTCCCTGATTTTTAACCAGATTATACCATACAGCATAGCTTTATGTAAACCAAAAGCAGACAACTTAAATCTAAAAAGATTATAAAAACGCACCCCCTGAACAGGGGGTGCGAAAGTCTAGCCTTCTGTAACTATATTTCTGAGTTTTTCCAAATCATCCGCATCCGGATGGGAGAGAGCCCGGTCAAAATTTTCGATCAGCGCGTCAACGTTGGCCGGATGCTCCGGCTGCTCTTTCATTTTCTCATAGCGTTCCCGTACAGACAGCGGCATTTTGCCCTGACACATATACTCGCCAATCACTCGGTTGCTGGCGTCAATCGACTTTCTCACATTCGCAAGGATATTCTGATAATACGCCTCGCTCCCGCCAAAACCCGCTGTTCCGAACAGGAAAATCTTTTTGTTCCTCAATTTTCCCAGAAGTTCTAAGGTGTTTTGATCCGCGTTTCCTTTGTCCGTCCAGAAGCCCACATAGATCACTTCCGAGAGCAGCTCTTCCGCCTTACCCACACCGAAATACTCACAGTCCTCCTTCGGCAGCGCCTCATGAATCGTATCGGCAAGCAGCTTTGTATTGCCTGTCAGGCTGCTGAATACAATCGAATAATTCTCTTTTTTCATTCCTTTTTCATCCTCTTTTCTTTACTTCCGGTCTGTATGGTAACCATTTTCTCTGCCTTACGAATCTACATTTTAACTACTCCACTCCATTACATATTCTTTTTCGCCGGTGAATTCATCCAGTTGTTCACGCTGAACCGTGAACCCTTCTCTTTGGTAGAAAGACATTGCCCTGACATTTTTCTGATATACGTTTAACTGTAATCTGCCTTTTTTATCCTTGATATAATCCAACAACGCTTTGCCTATCCCATGGGACTGCATTTTGCCGGAAACAAAAATACCTTCTATGTATTCCTCTTGTACACCTACAAAGCCTTGAATTATTTTATTCTCTTCATACACATAAACCTCTGCCTGTGGCAGCATTTTCTTCACGGCTTCATAATTACCGGTCCAGTATGGTTCAGGAATAAAATTATGTGCTTCCAGCTTCGTCTTTAACCATAGGTCAGCAACCTTATTTATATCTCCATTCTGCAGCTTTCTAATCACATCGATTATTCTCCATCAGATCTGATTCTGGTACAATTCGACATAAAATTCAACCGTTCGCCCGGCTCATAGAATATATTCCATCTGCCGTTCCTTTGTTTTCATGCCCATCTTTTCATAAAAACGCTCTGCCGAAGTATTTCCTGCCCAGACGTTCAAAGTTACTTCATAGCAACCCAGTTTTTTTGCCTGCTGCTTCACATATTCAAACAGGCCTTCCCCAATGTGCTGCCCCCGTGCCTGCCTGTCAACACAAAGGTCATCGATAAACAGTGATTTAAAGGGCACCATATTGTTGGAAAAGGGCTGCTCCTTAAGTTGGCAGAAAGCATAGCCTATACACAAATCATCCTCATTTACGGCAACGTAGATAGGGGTATCCTCCTGCTTCAATAGCTCTTCCAGCTCGCAGGAGGTATATTTGGTGGTGCCGGATATAAAAATATCCGGACGGATCTCTGCATGGATCTGTAATACCTGTCCCAGCAACGTAAGAATTCTTGGAATATCCTTTTTCTCTGCCTTACGAATTTTCATTTTAACTCTTTCCCTCCATTACTGAGAATTTATCAATTTCAATTTCATCCTATCGAATGAAATGTGTAGCTACCTGTTCCTCTTTTTCCGGCAGACCAAACATTTCTTTACCCAACGCAATACTCTTCATCAGAAACGCCATATTCCTTGCGAGTACACGCATGGTCTGTTTTCCCTCTTCATCCATCTCTGCCTCTCCCTGCGCCAGCCCATGGATAGAATTCCAGTATTGACTGGATGCAATCGGCATATTCGATATGGTAAAGTATTTATTCAATTCATCAAATGTTGCAGAACATCCGCCACGTCTCGCACATACAACGCTTGCTCCGACCTTCATAGTCTTGTCAAAATGTGAACTGTAAAACAGCCTGTCCAGAACTGCAATCAATGTTGCATTTGCCGAAGCATAGTACACCGGGCTGGCAATCACAAGTCCATCTGCCGCTTTGAATGCAGACGCCAGTTCATTGACAACATCATCAAAAACACATTTACCCAATTCACTGCATCGTCCGCAGGCAATGCATCCTCTGACATCCATATGACCGACACGGATACATTCTGTTTCTACCCCTTCTGTTTCAAATACCTTTCGCATTTCTTCAAGCGCTATGGAAGTGTTTCCATCTTTTCGTGGACTTCCATTAATCATTAAAACTTTCATTTTTGACCTCTTTTCTTCCTATGCATTTTACAATTCCCAGTATAACAACTGGAAGTTATCGATTTCTTTGTGCGCTGTATCTAACGGACAGCACAATGCTTACTGATGCGGTAATGACCTTTGCAAATACGGTGCTCCACCAAATCATGATTTGACCGCCAAACACCGGCGGCAGCATCAGCATCAACACCAGCATGATGATGGGTTCGATAAATGTCAGAACATAGGACAGCACACTTTTTTCGGTTGCGTAGAAAGCCGCCGTGGAAACTCGTGTGATGGCGTCAAACGGAACCGACACAAGGAAGATCGGCATGACCTTTATGACCCCTGCGTTTACCTCGGCAGATGAACCGAACAGTAGTCCAATCTTTCCACGGAGCAGGTAAATCAGAATCGCACTGATTACCGCCAAAACCAGGGAAAATTCATACGCCAGCGTTTTGGTTTGTTTGAGCGATTTTTCTTCGCCTGCTCCGCAGAACTGACTCATGAGCGGCTGGCTACCATCACCGACACCCTGCAAAAGAAGATAAACAATGCAGATGATATAGGAGATACAGGCATAGGTGGCGATAGCCTCCTGTCCGCCATAAGAAACCGAAAATCGGTTGATGATCACAAGAGAGATATTTGGGGCAAAGGTCAAGCCAAATGGAGCAAGTCCGATTTTTAATATCTGAAATGCCGTTTTCGGGGTATCAACAGGTGCGATTTTCAGAGTGAGGTTCTTTTTGATGGCGCAATACACGAGTGCAACCGCCATGGTAACTCCCTGCCCAATAATGGTCGCCAATGCCGCACCGTACATGCCCCGTCTAAGAACCCACACAAAAGTATAGTCAAGAGCAACATTGGTAGCAAAGCCGCAGATCATAGCGATCATTGCCCACAAAGAACCGCCGTAATTACGCATAAACGGAACCAGTCCGGTGCCGAACACCTGTAAAATCGCTCCAAGGGCAATTACCTTGATATACTCTTTTCCCAGAGTAAGCAACTCGCCCGATGCACCAAGGTCAGAAAGGATTTTCTCTGAAGTGAAGAAAACGGTGACAGTCAGGACAGCGCTGAAAAGAAGCATCAGCCATGTTGCACCGGCAACGAACTCCCGTGCTTTTTTCTCATTTCCTGCTGCTTTCAGAATGGAGTATTTGACTGAACCACCCATTCCGATTCCTGTCCCTACGGATTGCAGGACCGCCGTGATGGGATATGCAATGTTGATTGCGGAAAGTCCGGCATCCCCGATTGAGTTGCCTACAAAGAAACCGTCAACGATGGCATACACCCCGGAAAGCGCAAAAGATAACACGGACGGAATCACATACTGAAAGAAAGTCCGCTTGTTATTCATTGCCCAGACCTCCGCTCAGCTCTCTTTCAAAGAGAAGATTGAACAGGTCAAGAATTTCACACATGGCTTGGAGCCGTTCGTTCCCGATTGTTCTATAAACCTTCTCCTCGGCTTTTCGTAAAGGCGCAATCATTCTGTGGGCGTATACCTGTCCGCTTTCAGTCAAGACGATCCGCTTCTCACGTTTATCGCCCTCGCTGGCCTCCAACAGTAAATAGCCCTTCTTTTGAAGTGCGCTCACGACCGTATGAACCGTCTGTTTTTGCATACCGAAATTCTCTGCGATCTGCTTTTGCGTCAGTTCTCCCATGGATTCCAGCGCATACAGCACCATCATTTTCGGGTATCCGACGCCAAGTACCGAAGCTGCTTTTGTATATAGAGCAGTGCTTTTCGCCCACGCAACGTTAAAATGATTGTTTTCCATAAGTCCCCCACTTACAAATAGTATTTGTAAATATTATTATCGTATATTGTAAGGACTATTGTCAAGGGCGTATGGAGCAACAAATTCCAGTTGATATTTCACTTATTTTAGGAAATTTAATAACTGTTATAGTTGATTATCAAATTCCTCACAAACCCTTGAAAATACTAAGTTTGTAGCAAGTGAACTTTCCCTTACTCTTTCCCTTGTATTATATTCTCTCATTGGTTTTCATGAACCTTAATATGGGAAAAATTAAGGGAAAGAAAAATTCGTACATAGTATAACATATAACAATAACGACATGGTGAACTGAATGAAATGTTTTCGATATTTAACTCTGTAAATGATTATTAAAAAATGGAGATAAGATACAATGAGAACAATTTATGCAGAATACAACATAAACCACGATAGTATTGATGTTTACACAAGTGCCGGATATATGATTCGCATTAATTGTTGGGAAGCTGAAAAAAATTTAAAAACCACATATGGATCAGAATGTGCGCTTACTTCATTGGCTGTGGATGAGCCTTTGGAATATGCAAGATTATATCTTGATGGCAATTTACAGATGTGGGTGGATGCAGAAGATTCACTTGAATTATAGGCAATTTAAACAAAAGTTTATATCTGATTTTCGATTATCCATATGAACACTTTACTTTCAAGCATTTTGAGAAATATAGAAAAACGCTAATTTTACCACTAATAAATGAGCCTTGATATGACACTAAAAACAATATGGGAGATAGCACAATATCTGTGTATCTCCCGTTTTTCATTTTTGTAATATAATTACTTCACTCTAATTTTTATATTTTCTTATTTTTCAATAATCATAGGACTTATTTCTAAATCTGCCATAGACTGCTTTGTTTGGTATGGCTTTCGGGATATGATTACACACATCATAGTGTGGATAGTAATAGAGCATAAAACATGTAGAGTAAGGTTGCTACAACTCATATTGCCATATATAATAACTAATGACATCGAAAATTAAAGAAATTGATTAGAAATAGATTTTTGTTTGATAATCTTAAATCAGATATTCACAATGGAGGCATATTTATGGCGCAGAGTATTTTAATTGTAGACGATGAAAAAGAAATTGTATCAATGCTGTATTGCTATTTCAGCAAACTTGGATATACGGTATATACTGCAACAGCAGGAAATGCTGCATTAAAAGAAGTAGAAAAAAAACCTGACATTATTTTGTTAGATGTCAATATGCCAGATATAGATGGATTTACTGTTTGCGAAAGGATACGGGATTATGTTTCATGCCCTATAATTTTTTTAACAGCACGCATTGAAGATAGTGATAAAATAAAAGGATTTTCTATTGGCGCAGACGACTATGTAATAAAACCATTTTCTGTTGATGAATTAGAAGCTCGCATTGCAGCACATCTTCGCAGAGAAAAAAGACACAATATATCTTCAAAGGTGCAATTTGATGAAGATATGGTTATAGATTATTCCTCACGTATTGTGTTTTATCATAATAAGGATATGGCTTTTACCAAAAAGGAATTTGATATAATATCTTTCCTTTTGCAAAACAAAGGAATTGTTTTTGACCGGGAAACTATTTATGAAAAAGTTTGGGGATTAGACGGCATTGGTGATAATACAGTTGTTACAGAACATATCAGACGTATTAGGGCAAAATTTTTATCTTTAGGCGATAGACCTTACATTGAAACTGTTTGGGGGTGCGGATATAGATGGAAAAATTAAAGAGAAGCAGATTGTTCAATCGGTTAAATAGCATGAGTATTAGAATGACCTTTGTTCTTTATGCTTTGTTTTCGTTGTTGATTGGAATAATTATTTGTATACTTTTAATTTCAATGGTTGACAGATACAGAATAAATTTAAACTATAAGTATGAAAATCTGTCAACGAGGTATGATATACCGGAAAATGGCTCATTTACCGCCACTTATAGTAATGACCAAACAAAATACACAATATTTGACACGAAAGGAAACGAGATATGCAAGTTCAATGTTGATTATCAAAAAGAACGCCCAGTACACGAATATGTCTATCCGAACCATGTTTCATATATCGAAGTTTTACCTAATTTTACAAACCGGGATAGGCTTATTGACAGTGCTTTAGGTTCATTAAATATTGCAATTATTCCTATCGTATTATCTATTAGTATGATATGTTGTGTAACATTTTTTTATAAAAAAAAATTATCGAAACCTATTAAGCTATTAACTAATGCGTATCATAAAATTGAAGCAAATGACTTAGATTTTACGTTATCATATCCATTAAATGATGAAATGGGGAAACTTTGTCATGCCTTTGAAAAAATGAAAGACTGTTTGTCGAAAAATAATGAAACTATGTTTCGACAATTTGCTGAACAGCGCCGTCTAAATGCTGCTTTTTCGCATGACTTACGCACTCCTTTGACTTTACTAAAGGGTCATGCTACTATGCTGCTTTCCTTTATTCCCAAAGGCTTAGTATCACAACAAGAAATATTAGATGAAATATCAGTAATGTCAAAAAATATTTCACGTCTTGAAAAATATGTAAATGCTATGACGAACTTATACAGGTTAGAGGATATTGATATTCCACGACAACAGATTACATTTCATTCACTTATTGATAATTTTAATAACACAGCAGAAGCACTTTGTTATGACAAACATTTTTCAATTACTACAAGCGGTAATAATATAACCTTGTTTATCAATTTAGATACAGTCATGCAGATTTATGAAAACTTACTCTCTAATAGTATTAGATACGCAAAAAGTGATATTGCTATTAGCGTAGTAATAGAGAATGATAATTTAGTTATATCTGTTTCAGACGATGGTTGCGGGTTTAAAAATATTGATATTGAAAAGGCGACATTACCATTTTATAAATCATCGAAAGATATAGCTACTGAACATTTGGGGTTAGGGCTGAATATTAGTAAGATTTTAAGTGAAAGACATGGCGGAAATATCCAAATTGCTAATAATAAAGCAGGGGGAGCATGTGTTACAGTGAAAATAAATTGCAATGAAAGTTGATTGAAAATAGACATTTTATTGCTATTATAAATTTAAAAGAAAGGAGATAAGGACAAATGAAAAAAATAATATGTATGTTTCTAACCTTATTGTTATTGGTGTGTATTGTTGGGTGTAGTCAAGCAAAGGACAGTGATAATCATGTAGTACAAGATTATTCCGAAGAATATGAGGTTTCTCCTTATGGAAGTGAAGAAGCGCTTGACACTTTGGGCGATTTGAAGATTTCAATGAGTACAGAAAAGGATTTAGACTTAAAGCACCTTTCATTTCTAATAGAAAATACTTCTGATAAAGAATACCAATATTCACCAGATTATTTTGAAATAGAAGCTGAACAATCCGGCACTTGGTATCAACTTAAACAGCTTGATGACCCCTCAAAGAGCAATGAAAAGGATTGCTTTATTAAGCCTAACGAACGATTAACATTAGAAATTGATGTTAAAAGTTTTTATGGAGAATTGCCTGCTGGACACTATCGTTTGATTAAACAATTTGCGTTCTTTGAAAGTGAAAGAGATTGGGATTACGATACATATAATTTATCTTGCGAATTTACGATAAGGTAAAAATTCTCTACTTCATAAGCATGAAAAAAAACCGCTTATGAAGTAGAAAGTTCTCATGCCATTTTAACGGCGGTTTTGAAATAACAATCAAAACCGCCGTTTTCTTTTGTAAAAATGAGAATACGGAGGGTGTGTTAAAGTCGCCCTTTTTCAAGGATACGGTGGTATCAAGGAGGTATTGCCATGTCCTTTTTTATGTACCATGTGGAGCATATTTATGTCTAGGAAGAAATACAGTAAAGCATTCAAACTAAGGCTTTTAAAAAAGCATAATGAAACAGGCATATCCTACTAGAAATTGGAAAAGGATAATATAATAGCAGGGGACGATGTGTGTTTTTATCCCATGCTTTTATACGTTTTTTATCATATTTTGATCAATATAGCTTGGTATTTAACTGATTTTTCAAATAACATCTAAGTCCAACATATACTCCTTGCGAAAGTACAAAAAGCAATAGAAGATTTACTGACAGTGTTTTTTTGATGGATTCTCCAAAATAAATGATGACAGCAGCACTTGTCAGTATCATCAGTAGAGTAATAAAATCCCAACAGTTTTTCTTATATAATTCTATAACCTTTATTTCTATCAGTATCACCAGTATCCCTGTTCCTGCTACGCATATTCCGACAACCAATATCAGCAATAACCAATATATGATTCCGGCTATAAACGCATTTGGAATTTTGGTACTAATCTGTGCCGCAGAATGTCCGGCAGCAATCGTCCGTCCGATAAAAGTTTGTATGAATGACGCTGCATCATGGAAGAATGATTTACAATCGGAAAGGAACACATCTGACTGTACTGCCTGAAAAAGAGTGGTTGTCAGCGAATACCATGCAAGAAGGAACAAGGTTGTTTGGAATATTACCGTTTTTGCTTTATACTGTCCTGCAAGTCGCTCTTTTTGTGTTTCGTATTTCGCTTTTTCATTCTGATAGGCTGTCCGGTCACAGGCTTCACATTTTTCATAGAGCACCGGCTTTTCTACCGGTATCTCTACGATTTTCTGATGTGTCCGGGCATAATCCCGTTGTTGTGTTAAGCATCGTATTTTATCTTGACATTCCCCTATCGTGACGTTTGCGCTTCGCAGCTTCTCTTTCTCGATCTGCAATGCTCTGTCTGCCAGCTTCAAGTCGTTCTTTAATGCTTGAATATTCCCGGCTCTGTTCTCTTTGTTTAATTTCTCGTTCAAGGTCAGAGATTCGCTGAGCTGCGTCTTCAGTTCCACGATAAGCTGGTCTTTCTGTTCCAGTTCTTCTTGTATCTCCTCGGTCAAGAGCAGAAGTTCTTCCAACTGTTCGGCGTTCTTTGATTCTCTGGATTCGTTCATCTATATCACGTCCTTTCCTTATTTGCTGTTCCAGTTCAGCAATTCGGTGTTCTGTTTCAGCAATAAACTGTTTTCGCTGTTCAGATTCTGTGCCAATTTCTGCCATTGCTGATTTTCGTTTTCCAAAAGTTCTATCTTCGTTTTCTGTTCTTCCATCTTGGAAAGCAGTTCCTCGGTATTTGGCAAAATGTTGAGCAGCTCGGATAACTCGCTGTTTAATTTTTGCAATTTCTGATTCTGTTCCTGCATAAGAGAGAGTTGGGTGTCCCGGTTCTGCATTTCCAGAATCATTTCTGTCATTAAGGTCTGCTGTTCTTCGATTTGCCCAATCATGGACTCCATTAAGGGTATAATTTCCCGGCTTTCTTCTAATGTCATTTAATCGCTCCTTCCATAATGATAATGCACCCGATACTTTTCCAAAGGTGTCCAGTATCTTTTGCAATAACGTGTTTTGTTGTTTTATGATTTGATTTTCCGCTACTTTCCACGAACCTTTTATTTCCTGCCCGACAAGAAACTTTTGTTCAATCTTTCTTGCGTCAGCACCTTCATGGATGGTAGGAATCTGGAGTTTTCCCTGTTTTTCATAAGAACGGTGATCGACCTGATTATGCAAAGAAAGATGTTCATTACACACCTTTGCCCACTCACTCCGCCATAGTTCACAATTTTTTGGATTGTTCCATCCAGTAGCATCGGTCAGCACCCGTTTCCATTGCAGGCGGTTTCTTGCACCAATCTTCTGAATTCCGTTTTCGTCTAATACAGGGATACGGATTCCATGATGGTCAGGGTTTTTCTTATCCTGCCACCAGTTCGGATGGGATTCATCAATCACGATATTTCCGTTTTTATCTCTGACAAAATCCCAATCCTTGACTTCTTTCTTTCCCCAAGAATGATCCGGGTTAAAAGGACGCATAGTCAGAAGCAGATGGACATGGGGGTTGCCATCCCCTTTATCGTGGATACTCCAATCAGCGCACATTCCTCTATCTACAAAAGTTTTTTGGATATAGTCAGTTGTATATTGAATTTGTTCCTGTCTGTTCCATTCTTTGGGAAGGGCAAATTCAAATGACCTGCCAAATTGGGCATCCGCACTTTTTTCAATCTTCAATACCTCATTCCATAACCTCTGTTTCTGAAATGTGATTTTAAATTTTTCTAAAGCAGCTTCTTTATCTGCTGACTTTTTGTATCGGACAGATTTCTGAAAGCGTTTTATATTTTCCTCTGGTACTATCTGCCATTCAGGAGGTGCGTTTTCGCACATCATCAGACTGGTGTAGACCACTTCTTTTTTAGAAGTGTAATAACTGATTCGCCCGGTTTCCTTATTTTTCATCACATCCCCATTGAGATATGCGGAAGCGGAGATAACAGATTTCCCTTTACTACGTCCGACTATTTTGACTGTGTAATGAAAAATCGCCATGTCTGGATGCCTCCTTTCTGCACATCCGGCATAGATTTCCGGCAACATTGCTTTCGGTTTTAGGAAAAGCAGCATTGCCGGAACGCCCTCTGCGTAAGAGTGCCCTGCGCATAGCAGCCTGCATGGAATGCGCCCCTCTGGCGAAGAGTGCCTCCTGCGGCATGAGCAGGTCTGGCTGAAAGCCCCGCCGACGGAACGAGCCCGGCAAGCGTGAGCGCAGACCGGTTGCCACTTGTGGCAAACTTATTGGGACGACCTCTGGTTGTCCATAAGTGCGCCCTTCATAAAAAAGCAATGAAGGGAATGAAAACCTCATCCCCTCCGCCATTACACTTCCTCCATATCGGTATTTGTTTCTTTCTGCATTGCCTTTGAGAAAAATTTCCCGTTGGCTTCCTGCTTTTTCAGAAAACCAATCAGCTTTGGGATGTCTTCTTCCTCAATAGGCGAACCAAGAACGGATTCCACCGCACCGCCAACCTGACAGAGCCTATGGGTTCGTTTTTTACTTTCTTCGGCTTTCTTTCGCTTCAGAAGTTCTTTCTTCTGTGCTGCATATCTTTTCGCCTTTTCAAGGCTTTCCTGCTCTTTCTTTTCCATTTCAAGCATTCGTTCTTCATAACTTTTTGTTGATTTTGCCATTATTACATTCTCCTTTCTCTTGCAAACATAAGTTCTTGGTTGCGTATCAGAAGAAGCACATGGTATAATCTTCTTGCGTGTAGGTATATCATGGCTTCGGTCTGATAGAACCTTTGGCGGTTTCTTTGGAAGCCGCCTTTTTAATTTGCCGCAGTTCTTGTTACGGCTTTTACATTTCCTCTATCCCTCAAATCACGACCTTCATTCGCTTCCATAAACATTTCCAGAATATCGGTTTTAATCAGGACTTTGCGACCAACCTTTAATACTGGAAGTTTCTTCCATTCTACAAGCTGTCTTAAGGTGTTTCTGCCGATTCCCGTATAGTCAGCAGCTTCTTCGATGGATAATGCAATTTTTCTTTGCGTCATATAATCACCTCCTTATAAATTGCATTATGCAATTCTTGTGATGTAAGTATATCCTTTTCATATCTTTTTGTCAAGCGTTACGAAATATTAAAAGCAAATATTATATTGCATATTGCAATTTTGGAAAAACAATGCTATAATTCATACATACCGAAAAAGGAGGCAGTCAGCATGAAAGATAAAGAACTACGCAAGCTGATAGGCAGCAGAGTAAAACAGCGCCGTCTGGAATTGAATCTGACACAGCCTTATGTCGCAGAAAAGATGGGGGTTACCGCTTCTACAATCCTGCGTTATGAGAATGGTTCGATTGACAATACGAAAAAAATGGTGCTGGAAGGTCTTTCGGAAGCACTCCATGTATCTGTGGAATGGCTCAAAGGGGAAACAGATGAATATGAAACCGACATTACGGATAAGAGAGAGTTACAGATTCGTGATGCGATGGGAGATATTCTGGAACAGTTACCGCTTGCCCTTACCAAAGAAGAAGATGCTTTTTCAAAAGATTTATTACTGCTGATGTTAAAACAATATGGTCTGTTTTTGGATTCCTTTCAGTTCGCCTGCAAAAACTTCAAGGGGAATGCTGGTCAGACGGATATTGCCAAAACAATAGGGTTTGAATCGAATGATGAATATAATGAGATTATGTTCTTAAGGGAAATCACTCCTACCATCAATGCTTTTAATGAGATGGCAGACGTTGTAAGGCTCTATTCCAAGAAACCAAAAACAGCAGAACAAAGGCTTGCAAATCTTTTATCAGAAGTCTTATACGAAGATTCCGAATCGGTATAGTAAGACAACCGGAGTTATGATATACTTACACGCACGAAGCATTTCATCAGTTCCGATTGTCTAATATCGAAAGGAGACATACGATTATGGCAAAAGGATCTGTAAGAAAAAAAGGAAAGAAATGGTACTACCGCTTCTATGTAGAGGACGCAAGCGGCAATCTTGTTCAGAAAGAATGCGTTGGAACAGAAAGCAAAAGTGAAACTGAAAAGCTGCTCCGTCAGGCAATGGATGATTATGAGAAAAAGAAATTTGTTGCCAAAGCGGAAAATCTCACAGTCGGACAACTTCTGGATGTGTGGGCAGAGGAGGAATTAAAAACAGGTACGCTCAGCAATGGTACTGTGGAGAATTACCTCGGAACAATCCGAAATATTAAGAAACATCCGCTGGCAGAACGGAAATTAAAAAATGTAACCTCTGAGCATTTGCAATCTTTCTTTGATTTGCTTTCCTTCGGGGGAGTTCATCCCGATGGAAAAGAGAGAAAGGGTTACAGCAAAGATTACATCCATTCTTTTTCCGCAGTCATGCAGCAGTCTTTCCGCTTTGCAGTATTTCCAAAACAGTATATTACGTTCAATCCCATGCAGTATATTAAACTGCGGTATCAGACGGACGAAGTTGATTTGTTTTCGGATGAGGACATGGACGGAAATATCCAACCAATTTCACGAGAAGATTATGAAAGACTGCTTGCGTATCTTCAAAAAAAGAACCCAGCCGCAATACTTCCAATCCAGATAGCCTATTATGCCGGGCTTCGTATTGGAGAAGCCTGTGGTTTGGCATGGCAGGACGTAAATCTGGAAGAACAATGCCTTACCATAAGACGCAGCATCCGATATGATGGCTCAAAGCGCAAATATATCATCGGACCAACCAAGCGGAAAAAAGTGAGGATTGTTGATTTTGGAGATACGCTGGTAGAGATTTTCCGCAATGCCCGGAAAGAGCAGTTAAAAAATCGAATGCAGTACGGAGAACTTTATCACACGAACTACTACAAAGAGGTCAAAGAGAAAAACAGAGTGTACTACGAATATTACTGCTTAGACAGAACAGAGGAAGTCCCGGCAGATTATAAAGAAATTTCTTTCGTCTGCTTAAGACCGGATGGTTGTCTGGAACTTCCGACTACTTTGGGGACGGTATGCAGAAAGGTGGCAAAAACATTAGAGGGATTTGAAGGCTTTCATTTCCACCAGTTACGTCACACCTATACAAGCAACCTTTTGGCAAATGGAGCTGCTCCAAAAGATGTGCAGGAATTATTAGGACACTCAGATGTAAGTACCACAATGAATGTCTATGCTCACTCCACAAGAGATGCGAAACGAAAATCGGTTCGGCTTCTTGATAAAGTGGTAGGCAATGATTAAAAAAAATTCCCTTATTTCCCTTGTGATTATCTCATAAGGGCAAAAATAAGGGAAACTACATATCATTTCACTAATGGACAGGCAGGAAAGCCTATAAAATGGGGAAAGTTAGAGGAATAATTATATAAATTCCAGTTTGTCGTGCTAAAAATTCAACTGAATAATCCCAGCAAAAACCGCTGCTACATGGAAGCCAACAAACCATGCAACAGCGGTTTTTCTTTATCGTTTTTTCCTCTGGCTGATAGGCGTTCCCATTTTCTTTGATTTTTTGAGAATCCGAATCAGCCAGCGAAATTCTTCATCTGACAGATTTTTATAGTTGATACCAAGCTGCTTACAGTAAAGGACAACCAGCTTTTCATCACGGCTGCCCTTGAAATTTTCAACCGCTTCCAGATTTTCTTTCAGTTCATCGGCAACGGTGGTCTGGGGTGCACTCTCGCTGTCCTTTTTGTGAGCTTCCCGAATATCCCGGATAATCAGGTTGAGGTCATCCAGAACCATGTGGCTGAAATATTCATCATCGCTGATATGGGCGGCTTGCAACACTTTCAAATGGGGGTCATCTTCGCCGGGGCGATACCGTTCAATGATTTCATGCCGGACGGTATCGACAAGGGCGTTGAGGTTCTGAATCTGCATGGTGGCAATCCCATCCACATAAATCTCAATGTCCGCAAGAAACTTGATAAAATCTTTATGTGTGGCAAGCTCACAGAGCAGGCGGTTGTTAATCCGACCGCTTTTCAAAAGTGCCACCATCTCATCATTCAAATGCAGCTCTGTTAGTGGCGTGTTGATCTGCTCTCGGTTCTCTGTCCGGCACAGCAGATAATCAACGGAAACCCCATAGAAGTCTGCCAGCGTGATAAGGTTGCCATGATTGATTTCCTTAAAATCCTCTTTTTCATAACTTCCGAGAGCAGATTTGGAAATACCCGTCAGCTTTGATAGTTCTTCCAGATTTAAGCCTTTGTCCTTGCGGAGTTCCCAAAGGCGTTCCTGTATGCTTGTTGCTCCTTTCATGGGCGCACACTCCTTTCCGGCGGTTTCATTGCTGTCGCTTAACTGGATTATATCACACTTTCCGCAATCGTGGAAATTTCCGCTTTTTATCCTTAATTCCTACTTTGTGGACATACGGCACAGGGCACAAAAATGTTCTATGATACAGGTAGTTCATCGATGGATTATTCCAATCGAATGACCAGCCTGTGTGGGATATGCTTCCCCGGCGATGTAGCGCCATGACTTTTGGCAGGGATGTGGAGGAACCCTGACCGAAACGAGCGTACCAACGGGAGCGATACGCCGCTGTGAGATTCAGGGGAGGAACGACACCGGGGAGAACTGGCGAACTGACACCGAAATGATACCGAAACACGACAATTTAATAGGGGGATAGTCTACCCTATCGCTGATACTTCGGGAGATTTTAAGCGGCTCTATGGCTGTAATTTTGCCGAAAATCGCCCCGAAACCATACACTAAAACGGGAGGAAACGCAATATGCCGAGAATGAGCAAAAAGAGGAAGCAGGAGCTTTCTTTTTACCTCAATGACCGGGGGCGTGTCACTTACAACGAATTATGCCGGAAATGCCAGCATGAGTGCAGGCAGAGCTTCCGGGCGGTTGTGATTGACTGCCCCCGTTATTTATCCAAACGAGCAAAGAAAAAGGAGGAACACACCGAATGAATTTTGAATTTATGACGATAGACACACCACTGCCGCCCTGTATGCCATTTCCCAGAGCATTGACAGGATTTCCAGTCAGCAGCACCGCAAAGGTCATGTACTGCCGGATGTTGGACGCTATGCTCTCCAAAGGGCAGGAGGACGAGAACGGAATCCTGTTTGTCTGCTTCCCTGTCACAGACATTGCCGCAGTCCTGTCCCGCAGCTCTATGACGGTCAAGCGTTCTTTGAATGAACTGGAAACAGCCGGACTTATCATGCGGGTGCGTCAGGGCGTTGGAGAACCAAACAGGATTTATGTGCTGATACCGAGAAAGGAGGACGCTGCCCTTGCCTGATACCTCAAAGCTGGAAAAGCTCAACCGGGAGTTGGAAAAGAGTGAAAAGAAACTGCGGAAAGCCCTCAATGATGAAAAGGCATTGCAGCACCAGCTAAAGCAGCTTACCCGAAAGGAACGAACGCACCGGCTCTGTACTCGTGGCGGTATGCTGGAAAGTTTTCTGCAAGAGCCGGAACGCCTGACAGATGATGATGTTATGCTGTTGTTGAAACTCATTTTTCACAGGCAGGACACGCAGGAACTATTGAAGAAACTGCTGGAACGGGAGAAGCCGGAAACCCCTTAGTTTACTAAGGGCGCAATTATACACCACCCAAAGGTTGGTGCATTGCGTTCTCCGAAGGCTCCTCGCCGGAGGGCTGTGATTTTCCGCAGTCAAGGTCTGCTCCAAATCATACAGGGGACGCTACGCTTCCCCTGCGCTGGCTGCCGCCAGCTACCCTTTTGTGGACTTGCCATCTGGGGACACCTTGCGCTGTAAGCTGTTCCCAGCCGACAAGTTTCATAAAATATGCTATCTTTTCGATAATCGATGAAGTATAATAAAGTCAGAAATAAATCAGGAATTTGAGGTCAAGGCTTAAACGGGAGGTTTATATGAAAAAATACCAATGTCCTTGCTGCGGATATTTTACCTATAATGTTCCGGCAAATGAAGATTGTGGGTATATCTGTCCCGTTTGTTTTTGGGAGAATGACCCGTTCATTGCTTCTGATAACGAACCAAGTGACTCTAATCATGGAATAACGCTAAAAGAAGCGAAATCCAATTTCTCAAAATTTGGTGCTTGTGAAAAAGAAATGTTATGTTATGTCCGACCACCAAGAGATGATGAAAAAGAAATTTCATAGTAGTGTGTAAAGGAGAATCAAATGAAGCATAAAAAGTTTTTGTTAATTGCACTGATATGTTTAATCGGTATAGGTATTAGCTTTCTTTTGTTTTCTGCTCATAGACCATTCAAAGATTTAGAGGCAGCAGATATTACTTCGGCAAGTGTTCGGTTATCGCCACCTGATACAACAATTCAGATAGTAGAAACAGAGGAATTAGTATCATATCTCAATGAGGTAGTTATTTACAATAAGGACAACTCATATACAGAATATGCCGGACAAGCAGTTATTTTCACTCTGTCTTTGGCAGATGGTTCTCAAGTGGAGATTATAGCATACAATCCATTTATTATAATTGACGGTATTGGTTATAAATGCAAATATGAACCTTGTGAAGCTCTTAATCATTATGCTAATGAGCTAATGACAAGAGAACCATAATTTTTAAGTGTACCATCTACCCATCGGGTCAACTTGTCCCGAACTTTTACAACTAAATATCCGCCGCCCTCACAGCGGCACACCGAGCAGGAAATCTGAAAAAGGTCTCCTGCTTTTTTTCTGCCAAAATGAGGTGGTAAAACGCCACCCCATCCACCAATTACCGAAAGGAGGGACACGAAATGCCCTGCCCACACAACGAAATCACGATTGTTCAGCGCAGCCAGCGACAGTCTGCGGTTGCCGCCGCTGCTTACCAAAGCGGCGAAAAGCTGTTCTGTGAATACGACCAGCAAGTGAAGCACTACCCGGAAAAGCGTGGTATTGTCCACAATGAAATTCTGCTCCCGGCAAACGCCCCACGGTCGTATGCAGACCGCAATACCTTATGGAACGCCGCCGAAGCGGTGGAAAAGCAATGGAACTCCCAGCTTGCAAGGCGGTGGGTGCTTACCATCCCAAGAGAGATACCACCCGACCAGTATGCTGTCCTTGTCCGGGAATTTTGTGAGCAGCAGTTTGTTTCCAAAGGCATGATTGCTGATTTTGCAATCCATGACCCCCATCCGCCGGGACACAATCCCCACGCCCATGTCATGCTCACTATGAGGGCAATGGACGAACATGGAAAATGGCTTCCCAAGAGCCGCAAGGTTTATGACCTTGACGAAAACGGGGAACGGATAAAACTTCCGTCCGGCAGATGGAAAAGCCACAAGGAGGATACGGTGGATTGGAACGACCAGAAGTATTGCGAAATCTGGCGGCATGAATGGGAGGTCATCCAGAACCGCTATCTGGAAGCCAATGACCG